>CAXRDL010000067.1:0-7371 GCA_964229535.1 Flavobacteriaceae bacterium
AGTGCCGTTGAGAAAGTAATGATTATCAATTGATGCTTGTCACAACCGAAGCGCTCGTTTTATCAAAAACCAACTACAGCGAAACCAGCTTGATTGTGCGTTGCTATACCCGTAGCGATGGCATCAAATCCTATATAATCAAAGGGGGTAAACAGGGTCGAAAGGGCAACAAAACCACTGCCCTTTTTCAGCCACTCCATCAGCTCGAAATCACTGCCCATCACAAAAACAAATCAGGGCTTTCGATTCCAAAATCAATTAAGATGAGTAAGCCCTACCAAACGATTCCATTTCAGATGGATAAAATCGCAGTGGTGTTGTTTTTGAGTGAGGTGTTATCGTCTGCCTTGCGAGAAGAAGAAGCAAATGCGTCGTTGTTTCATTATCTGACCAGCAGTTTATCCTGGTTTGATATGCAAGATGATGTTGCCAATTTTCACATCTTCTTTCTGCTATCCCTCACCAAGCATCTGGGGTTTTTTCCAGACGCAAGTGATCAAAACCACCCCTATTTTGATATGGAAAATGGCTGCTTTAGCGTACAAAAAAGTACACAACAGATTGATGACCCGAGGACGATTTCTTTATTCAAATCTTTTTTAGGCACAACTTTTGATAAATTGAGCGAGGTTTTGGTGTCAAGCACAGAGCGCAAACAACTGCTCGAGCTATTGATGCAATACTATCAAATCCATTTACAAGGATTTTCGAGGCCAAAATCACTGAATATATTACATGAAATTTATTCATAGCTTATTACTTCTTTTTTTTGGGCTTTGGCTCGTTGAGCTCAGCGGGCAAAATCTACGCATTGTCGATGCGGTCACAGGATATCCTGTCCAAGACGTCATTGCCTATGACACCCAAGCCAAGGCGAATACGACTAGCAACGCAAATGGGGATATAGACTTATCGATTTTTTCAACCCAAGATGAAATTCATTTCGAACATCTCGGCTATGAAAGTTTGCGCGTGCGCATTTCGGAACTTGAATCGTCAACCCAACTGGCACTCTACCCAGACACCCAACGACTCGGGGAAATTGTGCTTTCTGTCAGCAGAACAAAAGATGAGAAAAAACGCGTCTCCAAACAGGTGGCCATCCTTTCCGATCGGGATATTGCATCTGTCATTCCCAACACCTGTGCCGAACTGCTTCGAGAAGCTCCTGGGGTTCGCGTCCAACAATCGCAAGGGGGTGGCGGGAGTCCTGTGATTCGCGGCTTTGAGGCCAATCGCATTTTACTGGTGGTGGATGGTGTGCGCATGAACAATGTCATCTATCGCTCGGGGCATCTGCACAATGCCATTTCGATTGATCCGTTTTCCCTTTCTCGTGCCGAAGTGATTTATGGCCCCTCATCGGTTGGTTACGGCTCGGACGCCCTTGGCGGAGTGGTGCATTACTTCACCAAAGAACCCCGAACTGGCGACGCCCAGCCTTGGCGCTTTTTTGTCGCCAATAGCTATGACACCCGCCACGAGCATGCCATCAATCACATCGATATCACCCACAGTAAAGACAACTGGGCGAGTTTAACCAGTTTGAGCTATTCCCTTTTTGGCGATATCTATACCGGACGCAAACGCAATCATGGGTATGCCGATTGGGGGTTGGTGCCAGAATTTTCCAAAAACAATCGCAATTTTTATCAAGACCAAGCCAATGAGAATTCCAACCCCAACCGCCAACGCAATACTGGCTATCACCAAATCGATCTGATGCAAAAATTTGTTTTTCAACCAAATCCTGACAACAAATGGGTTCTCAATCTCCAATACTCTAGCTCTTCAGATATCCCGCGTTTTGACAAATTGGTGGAACGTCGCGATGGCGAACTCCGTTATGCCACGTGGTTTTATGGCCCCCAAAAACGACTGCTGATTTCTCCAAAATATAGCTTTACAACCGATAAAAAATGGCTGAGAGAAGGCGTGATTACCTTGGCCTATCAACAACTTGAAGAGTCGAGAGTGCAACGCAAATTTGGCAGTTTACTCCGGGAAAATCAGATTGAAGATTTGGATGTGTTTAGTGCCAATGCGGACTTTAATGTGGCACTCGATCAGTCCAAAAAACTCGCCTATGGTTTTGAATTTACCCACAACGAACTCCAATCCATTGGCTTTAGCCAAAATCTGGTTACGGAAGGCAACGATGTTGTCGATCTTATCGATTATGCGCTTATTCCTTCGCGCTATCCAAGCAAGAGCGGATTCTATACCACCTTGGCCGCCTATATCGATTACAAATTGAATATCGATCAAAAAAACACCTTCAATGCAGGGGCTCGAATCACAAACACGCGACTCAAAGCAGCGTGGAACGAACAAGCATTAATCGACGCAAGATTGGGCAACACGACGAACCGAAGCAATGCCCTCAATCTCTCCTTGGGTTATGTGTTTCGCCCCAATGATTTATGGGAGCTGCGCTCAGTTCTCGCCAGTGGTTTCCGCGCACCCAATATCGATGATATGGGGAAAATCCGTGAAAAACAAGGCAAGCTCACCGTGCCCAACCCCGAACTCAAACCAGAGTATGCATACACTGCAGATTTGGGTGTGAGCCGATATTTTGGTCAGCGCACTTCTTTTGTACAACTCAACTTGTTCTACACACTTTTATACAACTATATCGCACGACAACCTTATATGCTACCCTTTGATGATTCGTCAACTAGCTTTGAAACTGTAACGCACCTCGGAGACGAATTGGAAACTTGGGCCAATACGAATGTGGGAGAAGCAACCCTCCGCGGCGCCAGTCTGCAGTGGAATACCCAGTTGCATCAAAATTTGACGTATGGGGGGCATGTCAATTATACCTATGGGGTTACTCGTGAAGATCAAATTCCGGTGCCGTCCATACTTCCTTGGCAAGGTACCCAGCATTTATCGATCTCAAATCGCCGCCTGAATGGACAGTTGTCGTTTGTGTTTGCTGGGCAAAAACGCCCCGAAGACTATAGTGATGGCGGGGAAGATGGACTTGAAGAAACCCCAATCATTGGGGTATCATCGATTACTGGCGAAAACGAATATGCAGGAACGCCCTCTTGGAACCGATTTGATTTTCGCCTTACCTATGATGTAAATGCCAAGACCAAAGTCGGTGCCGACCTCCACAACCTCTTTGACGTTCACTACAAAGAGTTTGCGTCTGGAATCTCCGCACCGGGTCGGAGTTTACGCCTGCGTTTGCAGTATAGGTTCTAGCCCACGAAGCCCTAAACTTTTGGGGAAATTGGTTACTTTCGCAACTTATTACAGTGTATGGCTTTTCCGTCGTATAAAAATTTGAATCTCGTTGCGGTTTCCAAGGATATCCAAACCTATTGGGAAAATGCGCTGTCTTTTGAAGCCAGTGTGAGTACACGTGAAGGCCGACCCCCCTATATTTTCTTTGAAGGACCCCCGTCAGCCAATGGCTTACCGGGTATTCACCACGTGATGGGACGCGCCATCAAAGACATTTTCTGTCGTTATAAAACCCAAAAAGGATTTCAGGTCAAACGAAAAGCAGGCTGGGATACACATGGTCTTCCCGTTGAACTCGGTGTGGAAAAAGAACTCGGAATTTCCAAAGAAGATATCGGAAAGTCCATCAGCGTGGACCAATACAATGCGGCATGCCGCGAAGCTGTGATGCGCTACACAGATGTATGGAGTGATTTGACCAAAAAAATGGGGTATTGGGTCGATATGGACGAGGCCTATATCACCTATACTTCCAAATATATGGAGTCGGTTTGGTGGCTGCTCAAACAGCTCTACGACAAGAATTTGATCTATAAAGGATACACCATTCAACCCTACTCACCCAAAGCGGGAACAGGACTTTCGTCTCACGAGCTCAATCAGCCCGGCTGTTATCAAGATGTGACCGATACCACGGTAACTGCCCAGTTTGAAACCCATCAAGAAACGCTCCCCAAACAACTGCAAGATGAACTACCTCTACACATTTTGGCATGGACAACCACCCCTTGGACCTTGCCCTCAAACACCGCCCTTACGGTAGGACCATCAATCGAGTATGTAGTGGTGCGTACGTTTAACCGATATACACATCTTCCCATTCGCGTATTGCTAGCCAAAGACTTGGTGCCAAAAGTGTTTGGAAAGGTTTTTCAGCAAGTCGAAGCCATAGATGACTTGCAGTCCTATGAGAAAAATGGAAAGCAGATTCCTTACCTCATTAGCGACCATATTGTCGGGACTGACTTGGTCGGGGTTCGTTACAAGCAATTGTGGGCCGATGCGCCCCTGCCACAGGACAACCCCGAAAATGCGTTCCGCGTAATCGCTGGGGACTTTGTCACAACAGAGGATGGAACGGGAATTGTACATACTGCCCCGACTTTCGGTGCGGATGATGCCTTGGTCGCCAAACAAGCAAGTCCCGAAGTTCCGCCTATGCTCGTTCTTGATGAAAACGAACAGTTGGCTCCCCTGGTCGATCTGCAAGGGCGTTTTCGAAAAGAACTCGGGTCACTGGGTGGAAAATATGTCAAAAACGAATACTATGAAGAGGGAAAAGCTCCTGACAAATCGGTCGATGTGGAAATCGCTATCCGACTCAAAGAAGAGAACAAGGCCTTTACAGTAGAGAAGTATGTGCATAGCTACCCCAATTGCTGGCGAACAGACAAACCAGTACTTTACTATCCCCTCGACTCATGGTTTGTAAAAGTCAGTGATAAAAAGGAACGCCTTGTTGCCCTGAACAATAATATCAACTGGAAACCAAAATCGACTGGTGAGGGACGCTTTGGAAATTGGCTTGCCAATGCCAATGACTGGAACTTGTCACGCTCTCGATTTTGGGGGATCCCCCTACCGATCTGGCGCACCGAAGACAAAACAGAAACCAAAGTGATTGGCTCTATCGAGGAGCTCAAAATGGAAGTTGACCGTGCTGTAAAAGCTGGCCTTATGGATCACAATCCATTTGCCGATTTTGTCCCCGGTGATATGGGTTCTGAAAACTACGACCGTGTTGACCTACACAAAAACATCGTCGATTCGTTGATTCTTGTCAGTCAACACGGACAGCCCATGCACAGAGAAAATGACCTGATTGACGTGTGGTTTGACTCTGGTTCTATGCCCTATGCGCAATGGCACTATCCCTTTGAACACAAAGAAAAAATAGATGACGGGCTTGACTTCCCCGCAGACTTTATCGCCGAGGGTGTCGATCAAACTCGTGGGTGGTTTTATACCCTCCACGTCATTGGCGGACTGGTGTTTGACAATATCGCCTTTAAAAATGTGGTCTCAAATGGACTCGTACTCGACAAAAACGGACAAAAAATGTCAAAGCGTTTAGGAAACGCTGTAGATCCGTTTGAAACCCTAGATACCTATGGGGCAGATGCCACACGCTGGTATATGATTAGCAATGCCAATCCTTGGGATAACCTCAAATTTGATGTGGAAGGCATTGCCGAAGTTCGACGCAAGTTTTTTGGAACGCTCTACAATACCTATTCCTTTTTTAGTCTGTATGCCAATATCGATGGTTTCACCTATGCGGAAGACGATATCCCCTTGGACAAACGACCCGAAATTGATCGCTGGATCTTGTCAGAACTCCATACGCTCATCGAAAAGGTAGATGCCCAATATGACAACTACGAACCCACAAAAGCCGCCCGATTGATCTCTTCTTTTGTGATTGAAGACTTGAGCAATTGGTATGTTCGTTTGTCGAGAAGACGCTTTTGGAAAGGGACTTACGAATCCGATAAAATTGCAGCTTATCAAACGCTGTATACCTGTTTGGTTTCCGTTGCCAAGCTCATGGCACCAATCGCGCCGTTTTATGCCGATCGTTTGTATCAGGATTTGGATAAAACCACTGCTAAAGAACAGTATGCCTCCGTACATCTGGCCTATTTTCCAGATGCTGACAACGGTTTTGTCGAAACTGCCCTTGAGGAAAAAATGCAGCGCGCACAGCGCATTGTCTCCTTGGTGCTATCGATTCGCAAAAAAGAAAAAATCAAAGTGCGGCAGCCCCTTCAGCGGGTGTTGATTCCCGCTTTGGATCGCAATGAAAGGCAAGCCATCGAAGAGGTTTCGGATTTGATTGCTGCAGAAGTCAATGTCAAAACCATCGAAATCCTCGATGATGCCTCCTCGATTTTGGTCAAAGAAATCAAACCCAATTTTAAAACTCTTGGCCCTCGATTTGGCAAGGAGATGAAGGCCGTTTCAGAAGCTATTATCGGGTTTGGTGAGGAACAAATCCAAACCATAGAAAAGGAAGGATCGTTGTCCATTGAAATTAATGGGAAAAATACTATTTTAGACGCTTCAGACGTGATTATCCAATCCAAAGATATTGCAGGTTGGTCTGTCGCATCTGAACAAGGGGTAACGGTCGCTTTAGACTGTAGCTTGACAGAAGATTTACTCCTCGAAGGCATTGCCAGAGAATTGGTCAATCGCGTTCAAAATCTTCGGAAAGATATGGACTTTGAAGTCACCGATACCATCACCCTAACACTGAAACATGACAAGCGATTGGCAGATGCAATACAAGCCAATAAAAGCTATGTAACGAGTGAAGTGTTGGCCAAAAACATCGAGTTTGTTGAAACAAACCTAGATGGAGAGCCCCTGTCATTTGATGATATCGAAACTGTGATTCGCCTAGAAAAAACCAAATGAAAAACAAATGAAAACAAACGAAATGAATCGATACCCAGACAAGGATCTTGAGAAGTTCCGGGTGTTAATCGAAGAAAAAATCGCCAAAGCACAACACGACTTAGAGCTTATTCGAAGCGCATATATGAATGACGGGAATAATGGTACAGACGATACCTCTCCGACGTTTAAAGCCTTTGAAGAAGGGTCTGAAACCATGTCGAAAGAAGCAAATACACAGCTGGCAATCCGTCAGGAAAAATTTATTCGCGATCTCAAAAATGCGTTGATTCGCATCGAAAATAAAACCTATGGGGTTTGTCGTGTCACTGGAAAACTGATCAATGCTGAACGCCTACAATTGGTTCCACACGCCACCTTGAGTATCGAAGCGAAAAACATGCAGAAGTCACATAGATGACCTTAAAAAAGTCCCTGTTTTTAATCGGTGCTGTACTTCTGCTCGACCAGTGCTCAAAATTCTACATCAAGCTCTCTTTTCCGTTGAGCGTTTACAGTTCCGATGCCATAGTAGATTGGGGTTGGTTTCGATTGCTATTCATTGAAAATAAAGGGATGGCATGGGGTACACGCTTTAGTGATTTTATACCCTTTATCTCAGAGAATACAGGAAAACTCCTTCTATCACTTATCCGCATTGTTGCCGTAAGTTTTATTGGGTTTATGCTTTGGGATGCGATCAAAAAACAG
>CAXRDL010000068.1:0-5680 GCA_964229535.1 Flavobacteriaceae bacterium
ATTACGATCAAAGGATCTAAAAGAGAAAGCGTGGGCAAGGCATCGACCAAAGCTCTACGTAATGCTGAGAAGGTTCCTTGCGTGCTCTACGGAGGAGGCAATGCCATACATTTCTCAGCAGATGAATTGTCATTTTCCAAACTCGTGTACACGACCAAAGCGCACACCGTTGTGATTGAACTGGAAGATGCGAGTTTTAATGCCATTCTTCAGGATATTCAATTTCACCCTGTTTCCGATAAAATTCTTCATGTAGACTTTTATCAACTATTCGAGGACAAAGAAATTTCTATGGACATCCCTGTAGATTTTGTTGGACAAGCTCCTGGTGTTAAATTAAGTGGTGGGGTACTTAGTAAAAACAAGCGAAAGCTTCGTGTACGTGCCTTACCTTCCTATTTGCCAGATAGCATAACCGCTGATATTTCAAATTTGGAAATCGGAAACAAACTATATGTGACCGATGTTGCTGACGAGAAGTACACTTTCCTTCATCCCGATAACACCGTTGTTTGCCAAGTGCGCAATTCACGTGTTTCCCTCAAAACTGAAGTGGAAGAAGTCGAAGGAGAAGAAGGTGAAGAAGCAGCAGGAGGTGAAACTGCTCCAGCAACTGATGGCGCAAGCACCCCCACAGAAGGCGGAGAGGACGCTTAATTCGATCAACTTTTATGATAAGCATCCCAGCAGACCTCTGCTTGGGATGCTTTTTTTTATTTTTACAAAAAAAAGATGCCCTTTTGGCCTTTTAAGCGTAGTCAACTACAGTCCATGAATACATTCCTTATCGTTGGGTTGGGTAACATCGGCGTCGATTATCACAACACACGTCACAACATTGGATTTACTGTACTGGATGCATTGACAAAACAAGTTGATGTTTCTTTTTCAACCCTGCGCTACGGCGATGTGGCAGAAATGAATCACAAAGGGAAAAAACTAGTCCTCCTCAAACCTAGTACGCTTATGAACAGAAGTGGCAATGCTGTACGCTACTGGATAAAACAGCGGAAAATAAGTTTACAAAACATTCTTGTTATTACCGATGATGTCCATTTGGATCTTGGCTATTTGCGTATCCGCAAACAAGGGTCAGACGGTGGACACAATGGACTGCGAGACATTCAAGTGAAATTGGGGTCCAATCAGTATCCCAGACTTCGCATTGGAATCGGCGCCAACTTCAGCAAAGGACGGCAAGCTGATTATGTCCTTTCTCCTTGGAGCCCTGATGAAGAAGGTTTGCTGCCGGTTATTGTTGACCGAGCAACAAAAGCAGTGATTGACTTTGCGACGCAAGGTTTAGAAAAAACGATGAACCTTCACAATGGACAAGTAAGCTAAGGCAGATGAAAACCATTCACGGCATAGAGAATTTCCCTGCTGATGAAGCGTCAATTGTGACAATTGGTACTTTTGACGGAGTCCATTTGGGTCATCAACAAATTCTCAAACAACTTACCGACACAAGTCGAAAATCAAAACTAAAAAGCGTTTTACTGACCTTTTTCCCTCACCCCAGAATGGTCTTACAACCCGATATTTCTATGCGTCTTATCCAAACGATACAAGAACGCGAAAAAGCCCTCGAAAACACGGGCCTAGACTATTTGGTAATTCATCCATTTTCCACAGCGTTTTCAAGGTTAAGTGCCGATAATTATGTCAAGCAAATCCTCGTTGAACAACTCAATGTACGAAAGGTTGTTGTGGGTTATGACCATCGGTTTGGTCGCAACCGAACAGCAAGCTTAGAAGATATGTACCATTACGCTGATATTTATGATTTTGAAGTCATCGAAATCGATGCCAAAAAAATTGACTCAACAGCAGTGAGTTCGACCAAAATTCGAAATGCGATCGACCAAGGTAACATCGAGCTCGCCAATACCTATCTCGGGCAACCGTTTACACTTGAAGGTATGGTTGTGCATGGCGATAAAAGAGGACGTGAATTGGCTTATCCCACAGCAAATATCGATTTGCAAAACCAACATAAAATCGTGCCTAAGCAAGGGGTCTATCTGGTCAAATCGAAATTGAAAGGCCGTGTGGTTTATGGCATGATGAATATCGGAACAAAACCCACTTTTGACACAACGATGCCAAGCATCGAAGTACACTTTTTGGATTGGAATGGTGACCTCTATGGGCAAGCGGTACAAGTGGAGTTGCTCAAATGGGTTCGAGAAGAGCGAAAATTTAGCTCAGTCGAAGAATTACAGACACAAATTCAAGCAGATGAGCAATATTGCCGTTCATCCATTCCCACTTAGCATGTAAGCAATAAATAAAGTTTTACTTTTGCATAAAATCATTCTCCAATGCTCGACCTTTCGGTAGTACGCACACAAAAAGAACAAGTCATTACTGCGCTTGAAAAGCGAGGAATCGATGCCAGTACCCTCGTCGATAATGCCTTTGTGGCGGATGAAAAGCGCCGTGGACTCCAAAGTACACTCGACCAAAAACTCGCTTTGGCGAATTCTTTAGCCAAAGAAATTGGTGAATTGTACAAAAATGGAAACCCGCAGCAGGCTAATCATAAAAAAGAGGAGTCCCTAGCCCTCAAGGCGGAAACCAAAGCATTACAAACTCAACTCGCAGAAGCGGAAACTGCGTTGCACGAGTTATTGTGTAGTATCCCAAATATCCCCAACCCGCTAGTCCCTGATGGGCAAAGCGAGGACGATAATGAAGAAGTTTTTCGAGCAGGTGAAGTTCCTACCCTCAACGAAAAAGCACTTCCTCACTGGGAATTGGCTGACAAGTACAACTTGATCAATTTTGAACTTGGCAATAAAATCACAGGAGCTGGTTTTCCTGTCTATACTGGAAAAGGGGCGAAACTCCAACGGGCTTTGATCAGTTTTTTTCTCGACCAAAATACCGCTTCAGGTTATGAAGAAGTACAGGTTCCGCACCTTGTAAACGAACAATCTGGATTTGGCACTGGACAACTTCCCGATAAGGAGGGGCAAATGTATCATGTTGGGGCTGACAACCTCTATCTCATTCCCACTGCAGAGGTGCCAATCACCAATTTGTTTCGAGATGAGATTGTCAATGCAAATGAATTACCCATCATGCGAACTGGCTATACCCCCTGCTTCCGACGTGAGGCAGGAAGTTATGGGTCTCACGTTCGTGGACTCAATCGTTTACATCAGTTCGACAAGGTCGAGATTGTCCGACTCGAACACCCTGACAAGGCCTACGAGGCACTCGATCTAATGGTTGAGCATGTCAAAGGGATTCTCGAACAACTCGAACTACCCTACCGAATCCTTCGGTTGTGTGGGGGCGACCTCGGATTTACTTCAGCACTGACATACGATTTTGAAATCTATTCCACTGCGCAAGAGCGGTGGCTTGAGGTGAGCTCTGTATCCAACTTTGAGAGTTATCAATCCACGCGCCTAAAGCTTCGTTTTAAAGACAGTGACGGAAATCGGAAATGGGTACACACTCTGAATGGGAGTGCGCTTGCCCTTCCGCGCATCATGGCTGGACTTCTAGAAAACCATCAATCTGAAGACGGCATTCGCATTCCAGATGCGCTGGTTTCATATACTGGCTTTGACATGATTCGCTAATCGTTTCTATGCATATTCTCAATATCACCTTTAGTGTTGACCCATCTGTTGAAGAGGGTTTTGTTTCCGCTGTTCAACAGCAAATTATTCCCAAACTAGACCACAAAAGTTCATTATTGTGCATACATAGTGATGCCAACACCCATCCGACATTTGGACTTCAAATCGAGTTTGAATCCGTAACAGCAATCCGCGATTTTAAACGCACCGCATTGGACAGCATCTACCAACAACTCCAAACTTCATTTCCCAATAAGTGGGTAAGCTTTGATACAGAACTCGAAAAACTAACCCCTTGAGTGTTCGACCAAAAAAGCATCTCGGTCAGCACTTTTTGACCGATCTGAATATCGCACAAAATATTGCGGGAGCACTCACTGGGCTGGGCTACAAAGACGTTTTGGAGGTTGGACCTGGCATGGGCGTACTCACCCAGTATCTACTCCAAAAGGATTACACCATTCATGCCATTGAAGTTGATGAAGAATCCATTGATTACTTACAAAACAACTATCCCAAATTGAAATCCAATCTGGTTTTTGGAGATTTTCTGAAATCAGATTTAGTCAATCAATTTCCAAGTCCCCTCGCAATTATTGGTAATTTTCCATATAACATCTCGTCTCAAATCTTATTTAAAACCATAGAAAATCGAGAGCGAATTCCTGAATTTGTAGGCATGTTTCAAAAAGAAGTTGCCGAGCGTATTTGCGAACCGCCTGGATCAAAAGCCTATGGCATACTGTCCGTGTTGACGCAGAGTTTTTACGAAACAGAGTATTTATTTAATGTCAACCGTTTTGTGTTTAATCCCCCACCGAAAGTTGCATCAGCTGTTTTGCGACTGAGAAGAAAAGAAAATATCAAATTGGATTGTGATGAACGCTTGTACTTCCGAGTCGTCAAAACCGCCTTTCAGCAAAGGCGTAAAACCCTGCGAAACAGTTTAAAAACCTTTTCTTTACCTGCCAATTTAAAAGAAGACACTATCTTTGGGCAACGTCCTGAACAATTGGGCGTTTCGGATTTTGTTCGCATCACAAATTTGATTGCTCATGACGCCTTTTCAGCTTAGCGAAGAACTTCTAGAACAAGTCATCGGAGATATTACCTCTGAAAATGACAAGGCACTTCAAACTCTTTTCAAAGAATATCACTACGCAGATTTAGCGGAAATTTTTGATGCACTCCAAATCGAACAAGCGGTGTATTTGTTCAAGCTGATTGACTCTGAAAAAACCGCAGATATGCTCACCGAACTGGATGAAGATGTTCGAGAAAGTATTTTGGATGCGCTTTCTTCCGAAGAAATTGCAACAGAAATCAATGAGCTTGATACTGACGATGCAGTAGATATCGTTGCTGAACTCCCCATGGAGATCCGGAAAGAGGTGATTGATCAAATCTCAGACACAGAACATGCGGATGACATCCGTGAGCTTCTCACTTATGATGAGAATTCTGCTGGAGGACTGATGGCCAAAGAGTTGGTCCGTGTCAATCATAACTGGACGGTTACACGCTGTGTGCGCGAAATGCGCATACAAGCGCAAGAGGTCACTCGAGTCCATTCTATTTATGTCGTTGATGATGATAATGTATTGCTTGGACGGTTGTCCTTAAAAGATTTGCTTACCGCAAATGATAAAAGTAAAATCGCGAGCATTTATATCCCCAAAGTCGATTATGTACAAGTTGACATCGACGGGGAGGAGGTAGCAAAAATCATGTCGAAATATGACTTAGAGGCAATCCCCGTTGTCAATGAAAACAAACAACTGGTCGGTAGAATTACAATCGACGATATTGTTGATTTGATCAAAGATGAAGCAGAAAAAGACTATCAACTCGCAGCGGGAATTTCCTCTGACGTTGAAGCCGATGACTCCATTCTTCAACTGACTAAAGCAAGACTCCCATGGTTGGTTTTGGGTTTGATCGGTGGACTCGGAAGTGTATTTATCCTCGAAGGCTTTGAGAGCTTTATGAATCACCCATCGTACAAAGCATTATTCTTTTTTACGCCCTTGATTGCAGCAATGGCTGGTAATGTTGGCGTACAATCATCCGCAATCATTGTTCAA
>CAXRDL010000069.1:0-8716 GCA_964229535.1 Flavobacteriaceae bacterium
GGCAATCGAGGTGAAGTCACATTTGTTCGCTCTGATTACGGCATCTATTATCCAAAAACAGAAATCATTGATCTGAGAGGGAATGTGGTAATTTCCGATACCACAGGAACAAGATTAAACACCAGTCAGTTGTATTGGGATGCTGGTCAGGAGTGGTTGTTCACAGAAAAAAACTTTACTTTTACCAATGCATCGTATGACATTGAGGCAGTTCGACTGGATGCCAATCGATCCTTTCGAAAATTGATAACTGGGATGATTAGCGGAAATATTCAAGTCAAAGACACAGACTAAATGAGCAAGTTTCACAGATTTTCTGAAAAAATGTATCTCTTTTTTGGAGTTGTATTTACCATTGAGGCCATCGCAAACATACAAAGTATGAATCAGCGATTTTATATTTCTTGCATATTGGGAGTCGCTGCTTTCGGGATGTTTTTCTTTCGTCGAAAGTATCGTAAAAAGTTTGAAAGTAGAAATCAATAATGACTCCTGAATTGCTTGTCATTTTTGGGTGCTTAATGCTATCCGCTTTTTTCTCTGGAATGGAAATCGCCTTTGTATCTTCCAATCGCGTTCGTTTGGCGTTACAAATCAAACAACCTGGTCTAGTTTCTACTGCCTTGGCCAAAATCACTGAAAATCCCTCAAAATTTATTGCAACCACTCTTGTCGGTAACAATATCGCTTTGGTCATTTATGGCTTGTTTATGGGAGACTTTCTAATCGAAAAAATCTACCCAGAATCGGTTGGAATTGATGACTTGGCCCTTTCTATTGTCTTTGTGCAAACTTTGATTTCCGCAGTCGTGATTTTGATTACTGCTGAGTTTTTACCCAAAGTTGTATTTCAGATATATGCAAATGCTTTATTGCAATTTTTTGCCATTCCGACAGTTTTGTTTTACCACGTTTTAAGTCCGCTGACCAATGCGTTTTTATGGTTTTCCAATGTTATTCTCAAACGGGTGTTTAAGACTAGTGAGGATCATATCCCAACCGCCTTTTCACGGGGTGACTTAGAAGAATATGTGACCGAGCAGGTAGAGTCAACTGATGATGAGGATTTGGACAGTGAGGTGCAAATCTTTCATAATGCATTGACATTCAATGATCGAAAATCGAGAGAGGTTATGGTACCCCGCGCTGAAGTTACTGCTGTCGACCGTTATGTATCCAATAAAGAACTGATCAGTTTGTTTTCCAGCACAGGGTTTTCAAAAATCCTTGTGTATAAAGGAAATCTTGACAATGTAGTTGGTTATATTCATGCTTTTGACTTGTTTAAAAAACCAAAGAACATCCGTTCCATCACGCACCCTGTTGAGTTTGTCCCCGAATCCATGCTGATTAAAGATATTTTGAATTCCTTAATCAAAAAACGAAAAAGCATAGCGATTGTACTCGACGAATACGGTGGTACTGCTGGAATGATAACTCTTGAAGATATTGTAGAAGAGTTGTTTGGAGAAATTGAAGACGAATACGATCAAGTTGATTTGACCGAGCTCAAGACGGAAACGGGGGATTACGTGCTTTCTGCTCGACTTGAGGTAGATTATCTCAACGACAAATACAAGCTCAATTTGATTGAAAATGATCAGTACGAAACCCTAGGGGGTTATATTGTTCATCACATTGAAAATATCCCAAGCAAATGCGAAATTGTGAAAATTGGGGACTACGACTTTGAAATTCAAAAGGTAACAGCCAGCAAAATCGAGATTGTCAAAATCCTTGCTCAATAGCACACTGTTTTACATCTTTTTTTTCAGCTAAAGAAGTTGTATTTTCGCCTACGATCAAAAAACATGACTCATGGCCATATTAGGTAAAATTCGAGAAAAATCTATTGTTTTAATTCTAGTCATTGGTATGGCACTTTTTGCTTTTGTTATATCAGGAGTATTCGATGGAGCAGGAACAATGAGTCAAGAGCCAGTTGCGATTGTTGGGGATGAAGAAGTCAATATCGAACAATTTAGTCTACGTGTCGATGCTGTAGAACGAAATACAGGAATGAGCAATGTTCAGGCCGTGAATACGGTATGGAATCAAGTTGTAACCGAATATTCATTCGATCAACTACAAGAAGAACTCGGTCTAGCGGTTGGGCGTGGTCATGTCGAAAATTTTATTGCCAACTCCCCAGGTTTCAGACAAGACAGTCGTTTTCAAAACGCTTTAGGAGACTTTGATGTTGTTGCATTTACCGATTTTATCAATGACAGCAAAAGAAACAATCCAGAAATGTATCGACAATGGCAATTACAAGAGGAGTCGATACAAAGCAGTATCAGCAAACAACTTTATACAACAATGATACGTGCTGGGATTTATCATACAGCATTTGACGGAAAGGCAGCCCATGCGCTTGAGAATGATAAAATCAGCATTTCGTATGTGAAAGTCCCTTACAGTTCAATTCCTGATAGTTTGGTAACGGTAACCGATCGGGACATCAAAAAATACATCAATACGCATTCTGCAGACTTTGAGGTCGAGGAGAGTCGTTCCATTCGATATGTTGTGTTTGATGAAACAGCTTCAGTTGAGGATAACTTAGCCATTGAAAATGAACTCAAAAAACTATTGGAGCCACAAGTTGTCTTTAATGAAGTAAGTGAATCGGAAGAGACTCTAGCATCTTTTTCTCAAACCGATAACGTCCAGGAGTTTATCGCTGAATATTCAGAAGTGCCCTATGCCGAAACCTATCAAACCAAAGCACAATTAGGGACGTATGCGAATACGCTTTTTGAACTTAAAGAAGGCGAAGTGTTTGGCCCTTATAAAGATGGATCTCAATTTAAGCTATCTCGAATGATGGATGTTGACCTTGGCGGCTCGGTAAAGGCACGACATATTTTGTTTGCTTACGCGGGTTCTCAAAGCGCATCTAGTGAAGTGACGCGAACAAAAGCAGAAGCGCGCCAAGAGGCCTATCGCGTGTTGCGTCTGGCACGTGCGAAGGGAGCGGACTTTGCTGAGTTGGCAAGAACCTATTCTGACGGCCCATCAAAAAATCGGGGTGGTGATCTTGGATTTTTTAGACGTGGCGATATGGTAGAGGCGTTTAACGATTATGCATTTGCAAAGCCAATTGGCTCTATAGGCGTTGTAGAAACCGACTTTGGCTATCATATTATTGAGGTACAAGAAAAAGAAGATGTCGTTTTGATTGCGTCGGTGGTGAAAAAGATAGTACCATCTGAAGCCACGAGCAACGAAGTTTTTCGTACAGCAACCGAATTTGAGATCGATAGCAAGAAAAACGGATTTATAACGGCAGCAGAATCATCTGGAAATGACCCGCGAAGTGCTGCTAATTTATCGCTTATGGAAGAGAGTATTCCAGGTTTGGGTGCTGAACGTTCCATTGTAAAGTGGGCATTTGAAGAGGAAACAAGATTAAATGACATCAAACGATTTGAACTATTGGGTGGTGGCTATGTGGTTGCAGAGCTGACCGATGCAAAAAGCGCAGGTACTTCGAGTGTTGAAGATGCCCAGAATCGGGTTCGCCCAATATTATTGCAAGACAAAAAATATGAACTACTCGTTTCCAAATACGGGGACAATGCAACGCTTGCGAATCTTGCAGAAGATTATGGTCAAACCATTTCGACTTCATCTGCTATTAACGCCGCTGCTGGGTCGATTGCTGGGGCAGGGACAGAGCCATTTGTCGTTGGTACAGGATTTTCATTACAAATGAATGAGACTTCTGATTTGATACAAGGAAAGCAAGGGGTTTTTGTGTTGGAAGTGGACCTCTTTGAAGAAGCGACTCCATTGCGTTCTTATGAGGGCTATTCCAGTTTGCTTAGCGAGGAAGTGATCAATCGCTTGCGGCCATTGATTGATGAGGTTATTCGTGATCAGTATGATGTTGTGGACAATCGTTTTGATTACTTTTAAGAATTAGACTACATCAAATTACGTATTTTCTTACACAATTATTTTTTCATTTTTTACAACTCATAGCTATTTTTTGCTTGCTCACATCTAATCTTTGTTGATTCACAAGAAAAGAATAGATACTTCTTTTTTTCTAGCACCTTTGGAAATGTAAAGACGATACAGACTTGTTTATTGTTTTTTCATTTTTAGTTTTCTCATTATAGGCATTGCCCTAATCCTACAAGTCTGTATCCCTTTTTTGCCCTAGATATGATTGGTTGACTTATAACCCTAAAAAAGTATTTGTTGATAACCTAGGTAATATCCAAAAAATAAAAGAAATATGGACAAATAAACAGCCCCAAAGGCAATCATAGATCGAAAGGTATATGCTACCAACTTACATAAGTATTCGTGAAGTTAAAATTTATTGTGATTTGATAATTTATGGTAGTAGTAGGCGTATCCTCAAATTGAAGAGTTCTTTCTTAAGTATAGTATTGTGATTTGATAAGAACTTCCGATTGCCGGGCGCTTTTTTAGAAAAAAAGTTCTTTGTGTTTCCAAAAAATATTAACAAATAAAATCAAGTACACCACAGCAAGGGTAAACTTCATCATTGTCCCAGCTAAAAACCCAACCAAAGATCCAAAAGCTGCGCGGACGGCTTTTCTAACGTCTGAACTTTGCGTCAACTCTCCAGCCAATGCGCCCACAAATGGGCCTAAAATCAGACCGATTGGCCCAAAGAAAAAGCCGATAAGCAGACCAATCCCAGAACCAATTGTACCCATTCGCGTACCTCCCAATTTTTTTGTTCCCCAAACGGGGAGCAAGGTGTCCAATAGGAAAATCACAAGGGCAATGGCAAACGTAATTGTCAAAAAGGAAGTGTTTTGCGGAACACTTTGGGTCAGGTGAAGAACCAACAAACCGAACCAACTGCATACAGGCCCTGGGATGATTGGTAAAAAGCTACCTGCCACGCCGAGCAATATGAGTAAACCACCAGAGATGAGTAGGAGTATATCCATCAGAAACCTTTCGGTGTGCTAAATTAGCGAAGACGAATCAGTACGCAAATGATTCCACAAATTTTTTTGTACTTTTCAAAACCAATGTTGAGGGCATTTTTTATTGGGCTAATCATACTGGCGAATGCCTGTAATCAAACTGACGCAGAGCAAATTCGTAAGCCCAACACGTCTTGGCAGTCAACCGATCAACCCCCCGTTTATCCAGGTTGTGAAGACAGAGAATCCACAACTGACCAATGGGATTGCTTTCAAGCGTCGATTTCAAGAGCCGTTGGGGTGTATTTTACCGACAACCCCTTTCCGCTCAACCCCAATGCACCCAAGGAAGTCGTGCTTTATGTAGCAGTTGACCAAAGGGGTAAAGTTCAACTCAAAGCGATAGAACCAAACAACGATCTTGCGACTCGACAGGCCATGCAAATGGCGATCGAAAAGCTACCAACAATGAGCCCTGCGACCAAAACCAACCTAGGGGTAACCGCCCAAGTGCAGTTTCGCATTCCCATTCAACTACAAAATTGATTTGACCTAACAATGAAACAAACGACTCCTTCTACGAAGCGGATTATTTTGGGTGTTGATCCAGGAACAACAGTCATGGGTTATGGCTTGATTGCAGTAGACGGAAAACAGATGACGCTTTTGCATATGGATGAGTTGGTGATGAACTCCAAAGAGAACCACTATTTGCGCCTTCAAAAAATCTTTGAAAAGACCATCGCCATTATCGATGAGTTTCACCCCGATGAAATGGCTTTGGAAGCTCCCTTTTTTGGAAAAAACGTGCAATCCATGCTCAAGTTAGGGCGTGCACAAGGGGTTGCCATGGCTGCTGGTCTTTCTAGAGAATTGGCAATTACCGAGTATTCTCCCAGAAAAATCAAAATGGCGATAACTGGCAATGGAAACGCCTCCAAAGAACAAGTTGCCAAAATGTTACAACAACTTGTCGATCTGAAAACCCTGCCAAAAAATCTTGATGCTACTGATGGCCTTGCTGCTGCCGTCTGTCATTTTTTTAATCCGGGGCAAGAATCAGGGAAAAGCTACTCGGGTTGGGGTGCCTTTGTCAAACAAGAAGCACACCGGATAAAAAAATAGCATGTTGGGAATTTATCTCCATATCCCTTTTTGCAAAAAGGCATGTCACTACTGCAACTTCCATTTTTCGACTTCGATGCGCTATGCAGATGATATGGTCAACGCAATCCAACAAGAAATCCGTCTGCGAAAGCAAGACGCCAAACTCCCTGTAGAGACCATCTATTTTGGCGGTGGAACGCCATCGGTGTTAACCCCCCAACAACTTCGGGTTTTGCTGGGGGAAGTGTATAATCAATTTGAAGTTGTTGACAAACCCGAAATCACACTCGAAGCCAACCCAGATGACCTAAACCCTGCATATATCCTTGATATTTTGAAGCTGGGTATCAATCGCCTCTCAATTGGGGTGCAATCGTTTTTGGATGATGAACTCACGCTTATGAATCGCGCGCACAACGCCAGTCAGGCCCTGTTGTCTGTAGAGCATGCGAAAAAAGAGTTTGACAATTTCTCGATTGATCTTCTTTTTGGAAACCCAAACACTACCCTAGACGATTGGAAACGAAATCTTGACTATGCCCTTCAACTCGAGGTGCCACATATCTCGTCTTATGCCCTCACGCTAGAACCCAAAACAGCGCTTGAGCGTTTTGTGGATAAGGGTGTGGTTTCTCTTCTCGATGAAAAGGTGGTGGAGGCGCAGTTTCACCATTTGGTTGATACCCTGACACAGGCGGGTTATGATCATTACGAATTATCTAGTTTTGGCAAACCGGGTTATCACTCCCAAAACAATACGGGCTATTGGCAAGGCAAGACCTATTTGGGAATTGGCCCCTCTGCCCATGGGTTTGATGGGAATCAGCGGTATTGGAATGTGAGTAACAATGCGAGCTATATGCAGCAGATCGCAAAGGGGGAGTTGCCACAAACGATTGAAAAGCTAAGTGTTGTTGATCGCTTCAACGAATCCATTATGATTGGACTTCGAGCATCATGGGGCGTATCGCTACAAGCAATGGAAAACGACTTGGGATTGCGTTATCGCCAGCATTTGGAAGACCAAGCCAAGCGTTTTGTGAATGAAGGTCTTCTTCACATCGAAAACAATGCCCTAAAAACCACACCAAAAGGTGCATTTCTAGCCGATGGTATTTCTGCTGACTTGTTTCTTATCGACTTTCTTGCTGCATCTTCGTAAAGTGCTTATAAAAGTGCGGAATGGTCTCAATCCCCTTCAGAAAGTTAAACACCCCAAAATGCTCGTTGTGAGAGTGAATCGCATCGCTATCCAGTCCAAATCCCATCAGTACAGTTTTGCTTTGCAGGGTTTCTTCAAATAAGGCAACGATTGGGATACTCCCGCCATCACGCACTGGTATGGGTGCTTTGCCAAAGGTTTCAATGTATGCCTTTGAAGCTGCCTGAAACTCGAGTCCGTCAGGGTGCATGACATAGGCCTCACCGCCGTGATGCGGTGTGACTTTAACTCTTACCCCTTTGGGCGCGATAGACACAAAATGATCCATAAACAGTTTGGTGATTTCTTCCGACTTCTGATTTGGTACCAATCGCATAGAGATTTTGGCATAGGCCTTTGATGCGATGACTGTTTTTGCGCCTTCGCCCGTATAGCCACCCCAAATTCCATTGACATCTAGCGTAGGGCGAATCGATTTACGCTCGAGAGTCGAAAAACCTTCCTCTCCATAAACGGACTCGATATCAAGGGCATTTTGATAATTTTCTAACGAAAATGGAATGTTTTTAAAATCTGCACGTTCGGCAGTACTTAATTCTTCCACGTCGTCGTAAAAACCAGGGATTGTGATTTGATTATTCTCATCGTGGAGAGAGGCAATCATTTTTGTCAGGATATTGATAGGATTAGCAATAGCTCCGCCATAGAGGCCTGAGTGCAAGTCGCGATTGGGACCTGTGACTTCGACTTCTACATAGCTCATGCCTCGGAGACCGGTGGTGATTGAAGGAATGTCGTTGGCAAGCATACCTGTATCGGAAATCAAAATGACATCATTGGCGAGTTTTTTGGTGTTTGCACGAACAAAGGTTTCGAGGTTGTCGCTGCCCACTTCTTCTTCTCCCTCGATCATAAACTTGACATTGCAAGGCGTACCACCGTTTTGTTCCATCACCTCGAGGGCCTTGATGTGCATAAACATCTGACCTTTGTCATCGCATGCACCACGCGCAAATATGGCTCCTTCGGGGTGGAGGTCTGTTTTGCGGATTTCTGGCTCAAAGGGTGGGGTGTCCCATAGGTCTAGTGGGTCGGGTGGTTGTACGTCATAATGCCCATAAACGAGTACAGTGGGTAGGGCAGGATCGATGATTTTTTCGCCATAGACAATGGGAAAGCCAGCGGTGGGGCAGAGTTCGGTATGGGTGCAGCCTGCGTTTTTGAGTGCATCTGCCACCGCTTGTGCGGCGGTTTGCATGTGTGGCGCATAGGCCGAATCGGCACTAATAGAGGGTATGCGTATGAGCGAAAACAGTTCTTCAAGGAATCGATTTTTGTTTTTTTCGATGTAGGGTGTGTGTGATGACATAGTGTTCAATTGGATACGAAGATATCGTATAATTTACAGACTAAAAATCGGTAAATGTGTTTATATTTGCAAGCCATCACAAGCGGGTGTGGTGAAATTGGTAGACACGCTAGATTTAGGATCTAGTGCTTCACGGCGTGGGGGTTCGAGTCCCTTCACCCG
>CAXRDL010000070.1:0-5250 GCA_964229535.1 Flavobacteriaceae bacterium
GCACGGTTGGACTCCAGACAACAAAGTCTTTAATTTTGAAGGTGGTTGCTATGCCAAGGTCATCGATTTGTCAAGACAAAAAGAGCCCGATATTTTTGATGCGATCAAAAAAGGTGCTTTGCTTGAAAATGTCATCATAGATAAAGACGGGCATGTTAATTATCACAATACAACCCTCACACAAAACACACGAGTTAGTTATCCCTTGCATCATATTCGCAATACCGCAACGCCATCTATCGGAGAGCAAACCAAGCATATCTTCTTCTTAACGGCTGATGCCTTTGGTGTACTTCCTCCGATTACCATGTTAAATCCCGATCAAGCCGCCTATCATTTTATCTCTGGGTACACCGCTAAAATTGGAGGAACAGAAGAGGGAATTCAAAAACCACAACCCTCTTTTTCCGCTTGCTTTGGGGCACCATTTATGCCCCTTCACCCTGGCACTTATGCGAGTCTTTTGGCAAAGAAAATTGAAGAAAATGAGATTTCTGTATGGCTTATCAATACGGGATGGACTGGTGGACCATATGGCGTTGGGCATCGCATTCTTTTGCAACATACTCGCGCGATGATTGAGGCTGCTCGGACAGGTCTTCTCAATCCAAACTATAACTATACAGACTATCATATCCACTCTGTGTTTGGCATTGCTCAACCCAGAACATGCCCTGGAGTTCCTGATTCTATTTTAAGTCCTCGGCAGACTTGGAATGACGATGAAGCATTTTACAAGCAAGCGCATAAGCTCGCAAGGGCATTTCACAGTAATTTTAAGCAATTTGAAGACAAGGTGTCAAAAGAGATTTTGAGTGGTGCTCCCCACTTTAGGTAAAAGGGCTGCTTTTCGCATAGTCAACAAACCATTTTATCGAATCGGGATTTCGTAAAGAATCCAAACGCAAGACATTATCAATTGATGCGCCCATCAATAATCGCTTGATGGGAATTTCAACTTTTTTCCCACTTAAGGTATACGGGATATCTGGAACAGGAATGATATGGTCAGGCACGTGTCGCGGAGAGCATTGCTCTCTGAGTTGAGCCCTGATCTCTTTTTCATCGACTTCTGTCTGTGCCACAACAAACAAAAGCAAAGAATCCTGTTTGTCATTGGTGAGATGAATGACCAAACTATCGTTTAGATTTTCGCGCGTATTTAGCGAATTATAGATCTCTGCCGTTCCGATACGAACACCTTGTCGATTTAAGGTAGCATCAGAGCGTCCGTGAATGATAAAACTTCCCGTATCGTTTTCGGTCGCCCAATCGCCGTGATTCCAAACTTGTGGATACATCCCATAGTAGCTCGCTTGCATCAAACGATTGTCCTGATCACCCCACAAACCAATCGGCATGGATAAGAATGGTTTTGACAGCACCAATTCGCCCGCTTGATTGAGAATTTTATCGCCAAGGGTGTTCCACACTTCGACTGGAGCGCCGAGCATTTTACATTGGATTTCTCCAGGAACGACCTTCATTTCGGGCTGACCGCCAACAAAAGCGGTACAAACGTCTGTTCCACCACTTAAGGAAATCACCTGCGTGTTGGGAAAGCGATGTTGTAATGATCGGCAAGTATCGGCTGACATTGGAGAACCTGTTGATCCAATCGTTTTGAGATGTTGAAAATCGAGTGTTTCAATCCCTGAAAAACCTTGATCTGCATGGTACTGAAAATAAACAGCACCATGACCAAAATGATTGATCCTTGCTTGATGGGCAAAATCCCATAGTGTGGATTCCTTTGGGTGATTTGGTGCGCCATTGTACAAACAAAGCGTGGCACCACACAACAAACTCGACAAAGCATAATTCCACATCATCCATCCTGTGGTGGAATTCCAAAAATATCGATCCCCTTCGCAAACGTCTTGATGAATCGCGAGTGCCTTTTGATGCTCTAAAATCATGGCACCTGTACCATGTACAATCGCTTTTGGTTTTCCTGTCGTTCCTGAGGAAAACAAGACCCAAATCGGATCAGAAAACGACACTGAAGTCAAAAGAATTTCGTTGTCATTGATTTCAGAATCATCAAAGGAATTGGATTCACAGAGGTCTATAAATCCACAGTTTTCCAGACCCTCTTGCAGAGTAGCAACGTTTTGGCTGATATCAAATTGTTTGCCTTTGTAGGTGTAGCGCGAATGCACAAAAAGGACTTTGGGCTGTAATTGTGAAAAACGATCAAGAACGGCATCGAATCCGAAATCGGTTGAACAAGATGACCAAACTGCTCCCAGACCATTGACAGCCAAAAAGGCAGCAATCGTTTCAGGTGTATTTACACAGTAGGCCGCGACACAATCTCCTTTTTGAACACCCAATGCAAGAAGCTGTTGCTGGATATGAACTGTTTTGTTTTGCAGAGCTTGCCAACTGATTTCAGTCAATGGATCTGTTTCGCTTTGATAAATTAGAGCTGGTCGATCATTTGAAAATTGAGAAAAAACATGCTTTGCATAGCTGATCTCTGCTCCCGTAAACCAAGTGGTTTCCCAAGGGTTTTCAGAAAGATTCATCACTGATGAAAAGGGCTTGTCAAAAGAAATGGAAAAAAATCGGCAAATCGATTCCCAAAACGCAGCTTGATGGGTTACACTCCAAGTGTGAAGTTCTTGGTAATCGGAAAAAAAAAGTTGGCTCTGCTGCTGTAGGAATTGAATATATCGTTGGTAATTCGATAATTTGATTTTGGACATCATGATACGAATGTAAGTAAACAACTTCAATTCGAAAAGGTTTAAACACCCTTTTATAACCCTAAGAAAATACCATACTTTTACAATATTAAAATAACTTTTAAAGTTTACATAAACGATTTTGAATGACAATGAAAGTGTTGTGTATGTGCATTAAAACGAGAGTGTCCTGTTTGTAAAAGGAATTTTCCAACAAAAGAGCTAATGAAAAATATGTTAAAACAAAAAAAAGTAATTGTATCCTTAACTTCTTTTCCAGCTGCAATAAACTATGCTAAAGATGCGATTAAGTCTATTTTGGCAGGCAATACTTTGCCCGACAAAGTGGTTCTATATCTCACGTTTTCACAATTCAAAGACAGTAAAATTCCCTTAGAGCTTATGTCTTTAGCTAACAATAACTCGTTGTTTGAAATTAGGAATTATAAGGAAGACATTCGTTCATATCGAAAATTGATTCCAGCACTGAAAGATTTCCCAAACGATATAATCGTAACTGTCGATGATGATGTGAGGTATCATAAAAATATGTTGCGAGATTTGCTTTACCTACATAAACAAATTCCAGATGTTATTATTGCCAATCGAGCCAAAAAAATAAAACTGAATGCGCCATATCGTCAATGGAAAAAATATCGTTGGTACCATTTTTTTACAAATAGGCTAAATTTTAGTTTTAAAAATATACAAACAGGTGTTGGAGGTGTTTTGTATCCTCCAAATTCGTTGGATCAGGAAATGATGGATACCGATATATTTAAAGAAATAGCCCCAACAACAGACGATATATGGTTTTGGGCTGCAGCAGTAGCTAATGGCACGTATATTCTTCCTTTTCCTTTTGGGAAACACAACAAACCACGCGGACTAGAAAAACCCAAAAACTTATCCTTAAAAACCACCAACTTCAAAAAAGGCACGGATTTAAACCGCAAAGCGTTTGAAAAAATACTCAAGAAATATCCTGTTGTCAAAAATAGGATTGAAGACGAAAAAATTGTGGTGACTATGACTTCTTTTCCTCCAGCAACACAGTATGCAGCTCAAGCATTGGAATCTATTATAAATGGCAGTGTTTTGCCTAGTAAGATAGTCTTATATCTTACCTTTTCCCAATTTCCCAACTCGATAATTCCAAAAGTACTTACGGATTTGGAAAAAAAATATTCACTATTTGAGATTAAAAACTATGACTCGGACATTAAATCTTATCGTAAACTTATTCCGGGTCTCATCGACTTTCCAGATGCTGTTATCGTTACTGCTGACGATGATGTTCAATATGATAAAAATTGGCTAAAAAAATTGCTTGGCACACATAAATTATTTCCAAAAGCTATCATAGCTCATCGTGTTAGAAAAATAAGAACGGGGGTTCCGTATTCAAAATGGAAAAGATATAAGTCATTCAGGCATTTGCTGTACGGACTGTATCCTAAATTTAGCAACCTTCAAGTTGGTATTGGAGGTGTTTTGTACCCGCCCAATTGTCTTAAAAAAGAACTGCTTGAAGCTGAATTATTTACAAAAATTGCTCCTACTTCAGACGATATATGGTTTTGGGCTGCAGCAGTGGCTAACGGAGTGAAAATTATGCCGGTGCCCTTTGGAATTGTAACTCCTAACGAACTTGACAAGCCCACAGAAATAAGTCTGCATAACATTAATATGAAAGCAATTTCAGGAATAGATGTAAACTTAAGTGTGTTCGAACAAGTCCTAGAAAAATATCCGATAATCAAAAAAAGGGTAAAACGATGAGTAGCTATGTTCCAAAAATATCGATTATAGTACCCATATATAAAGTAGAAAAATATTTACGTACCTGCTTGGATAGTTTGTGCATGCAGACATTGACCGATATAGAAATAATATGCATAAATGATGGCTCACCAGATAAATGTGGTGAAATTTTAGCAGAATATGCTAAAAATGATAATCGTTTTAATATCATAAATCAAGAAAATAGTGGTAGTGGGCCAGCAAGAAATAATGGAATAGATCATGCTAAAGGAGAGTTTATCGGATTTATTGACCCAGACGATTGGGTTTCTCCAGATTATTTTGAAACCTTATATAACAAAGCCACCATTAATGATGCAGACATTAGTGCCACTTCTAATGTTTTAAAAGTAAATAAGTATCCTAGAAAAAAAAGTGTTGGTTTCCGAAGTGAAAAAATTATCGTTTTGGAGGAAAAAAGAAAAAACTTAATATATCGTAGTGGCGTAGTTTGGAACAAAATTTTTAAAAAAAATCTTGTAGATAAGTATAATATCAGATTTGCTGAAACAAAATCCACAGGGCAGGATAACCCTTTTAATATAATTGCAATTGCTACGGCCAATAAAATTGTAACAACTACAATGGGAACTTATTTTTATAGAGTCCGTTCCGATAGTTCAATAAATGCAAGGTCTCTTAAAGACATAGGCATAGTTGAAATTTATGGCGACATTTTTTCGCAAGTAACTGAGCTTAATCTTGGAGAAAATTACCTCAAAATTATTAAAAAGAGAGCCTTAAAGGATTTCGGAAA
>CAXRDL010000071.1:0-2825 GCA_964229535.1 Flavobacteriaceae bacterium
TTCTCCACCACTCGATCCGGCTGCCTATATCATTTCACCGCAAAGCACTGCCGCCAAATATGTGCAAATCGAACTTTTGGATTCGCTGCGTTCAAACACCACCTATAATTTTAATTTTGGGCAAAGCATTGTCGACAACAATGAAGGAAATCCATATCCGTATTTCCGCTACGTCTTCTCTACAGGGGACTATGTCGATTCCCTTCAAGTGCGTGGTACGATTGGGAATGCCTTTGGTAGAGAGGCCAAAAACTTTGTGTCTGTGATGCTCTATGCTGTCGATAGCACCTATACCGATTCCCTCATCTATAACCGTCCACCCGACTACCTCTCCAACACGCTCGACAGTTTGGCGGTTTTTGAAATTGAAAATGTGCGCGCTGGACGCTATTTACTCATCGCCCAAAAGGACATCGCAAACAACTACACTTTCGATCAAAACATTGATGATATCGCTTTTACCAATGATTTTATCGACTTGCCCACAGACAGCTTGTTTCATTTGGATTTGTTTCGAGAACAAACCGACTTTTCATTGGGACGCGTCTTTCAAGCAGGTCAAAATCGAATCGGACTTGGTTATTACGGCGACCCAACTGCTTTGGAAGTACTTCCGCTTAACCTTCCCGACAGTGTGCAAACCATACAAACTTTTGATAAAGAAACAGACACCCTCTATGTTTGGTACAACAAGCTCAAAGCCGACTCTTTGCAGTTCGACATCCGCCATGACACGCTTAAGGTTCAACGCACACATCAAATTCGAAAGGCTGAAGTGGATTCTCTCACCATATCCCCTAGCATCACAGGCGTTTTACATTTGAGCGACACCCTGCGCATGCAAACCTCAACTCCCATTTTGACCATTGATAAATCACAAATGCGTCTTCTCGATCGTGACTCGATTCCTGTGCCATTTGAAGTATCTGTTGAAGATCCGCATCGTGTTCTCTTTGATTTTGACATCCTGCCAAACGACAACTACCGTTTGGACGTACTTCCAGGGGCAATCACCGACTTTTTTAATACCTCCAACGACACCCTACAAATGCAGTTTCGCACCCAAAAGCCCGCTGACTATGGGAGTTTGTATCTTCAGCTTGTGGGTGTGCCAAGCTATCCGATTATTGTGCAACTCACAGACGAAAATGAAAATCTTGTTCGCAGCTTACCCATAGCAGCCCCGCAACGGCGAGTTGTCTTTTCCAACCTACAACCCAAGAAGTACTATTTGCGATTGATCGTAGATGAGAATAACAATGGGAAATGGGATAGTGGCCGCTTTCTCGACCGACGTTTTCCCGAAAAAGTTTATCACCATGAGCCTCTGCTCGATGTGCGTGCCAATTGGGAGTTACAAGAGCAGTTTAGCGTAGAGTAAAGTCATCTCGATCTTGTAGAAAAGGGAGTTTTTTTCGGGTTGTTTCCAGTTTTGATTTATCGATGACGATATGCGCTATCGCCTGGTCTTCATCTAAAAACCCTTCACAGTCTCCCATCGCATTGTAAATGGCAGAATGGCCTGGGTACTGCAATCGATAAGCATCACGACCCACACGATTTACCCCAATGGTATAGGCCATGTTTTCGATCGCACGGGCGCTTAGCAGCGTATCCCACGCCTGGATTCGTGCTTCTGGCCAATTGGCAACGCAAATCAGCAAATCATAATCATCATTGTTGCGACAAAATACAGGGAAACGCAAGTCATAACAAATAATTGGGCGAATTCGCCAACCCATGTACTCTATCGTAACGGAGTCTGTTCCCGCTCGATAGATGCGTGATTCTCCCGAAGGCGTATACGGGTGGTACTTGTCATAGGTATCCACGCGACCATCGGGGTGTACAAAGAAAAAGCGATTGTAAAACTGTCCCTTATCGACGATGGCTAAACTCCCGCAAACTGCTGCCTTATGTGCTTTTGCCTGCTTTTGCATCCACAATACCGATGGTCCATCTGGGGCTTCTGCGACATGTTCTGGTGTCATCGTAAAGCCCGTTGCCCAAGTTTCGGGAAGTACAATCAGTTGAACGCTTTTTTGTAATTGATGAAGATGTTCAGCAATCAACTCTTGATTGGCTTGTGGGTCGTGCCAAATTGTATGGGGTTGTAGTAAGGCAATTTCTAGGGTTTGCATGGGGTAAAAATCTTGTTTTATCCCTTCACATTTGCCGATAGGTATTCTCGGTTCATACGGGCAATATTTTCCAGTGAAATCCCTTTGGGGCATTCCACCTCACAGGCACCTGTGTTGGTGCAGTTTCCAAAGCCCTCTTCGTCCATTTGGCTGACCATATTCATCACGCGATCGGTCGCCTCTACCTGACCTTGTGGAAGGAGAGCGTATTGAGATACTTTGGCCGAAACAAACAACATGGCAGATGCGTTTTTACAAGTCGCCACACAAGCACCACACCCGATACAAGTTGCCGCGTCAAAGGCCTTATCGGCATCCGCTTTTTCAATTGGAATCGCATTGGCATCTTGGGTGTTTCCTGAAGTGTTTACAGAAACAAACCCCCCTGCGTGTTGAATGCGATCAAA
Source organism: Flavobacteriaceae bacterium (assembly GCA_964229535.1). GTDB lineage: Bacteria > Bacteroidota > Bacteroidia > Flavobacteriales > Flavobacteriaceae > UBA724. The sequence goes on from CAXRDL010000071.1 coordinate 2,549, forward strand.
GGCTGTGCGATCTACAACCAAGTCCTTAATCACAGGAAATGGCTTTGCGCGAAAAGGCTCAATGTGAATGGTATCCCCGTCTTTAAATTTTCGCATATGCAACTGGCAAGTCGTGACCAAACGATCTGGACCGTGTGCTTCGCCATTGATAAACATCGAACAAGAACCGCAAATTCCTTCTCGGCAGTCATGGTCAAACGCAACAGGGTCAATCCCTTGTTCCATCAGCTGTTCGTTGAGCACATCCATCATTTCCAAAAAGGACATGTCGGGAGAC
>CAXRDL010000072.1:0-20205 GCA_964229535.1 Flavobacteriaceae bacterium
TGCTTGAGCGTTTTTTTGTTTGTGTGATTTTCAAAGCGGATATAAAAGCAGTGTTTAATAGATTGGAGGTTGAGCAAAAGCATGACTTAATATATACTTTAAGCATTGTTAAGTTATAATTCATTTGATTTTAATCGAAAATTCAAAGGAAATATTTAAGTTTGTATATATAAAAACACAATTAAAATGAAGAATAAATTATGGGTATTGGTTCTTATTGCTTTAGCAGTGGCCATCTACTTTTTTACAAAAGACAGCTCTGAAGCAACTGTAGCAGAGGAAGCAACAACCGAAGAAGTTGTAGTTGAAGAAGCTACTGAAGAAGAATCTACCGAAGAGGAAGCTATCGAAGAAGAAGCTACTGAAGAAGAAGCTACTGAAGAATAACATTCTTACATCAATATATTAGGGGAGTATTTACTCCCCCTTTTTTTTTGAAATATTTATTTATTACATCTGCTTAACGACAATAAAAGTTGCCGTTGCGCCAGTGGATAAATTCCATTGATTAGAGGATAGTAGCTTTTGATCTTCGTCAAACACTCTCAATTCTGCCGTATTCGGGCCAGATGATCCCTGATTTAATGCTTTAAAATCAAACTTATTAAATCCAGGTTTTAAATCGATTTGCATGATGAAATATTGATTTTTAAGGTATAAGTTTTGTAGAAGCACTTTATTATTGAGTAAAATTTGAACACGGTCTCCATCCTCATACTCAAAATCACGGCATACAATAATGGCTTTGTTAGAAGTTGTGTTAACATCTCCGAGATAAGTGTCTCCTAGAAATCCCATATTTGCATTGTCCTCTTCTCTTTTGCGCAATCTTTTTAGGTATGGTGCCGAAGCATCTAAATATTCTTCTTTCGCAAAAAGGGATTTTTCGGGCTCATCTTTCTTATTAAGAAACGAAAAATCCTCGATTGAATTTTCGTTGGTCATTATCCCTAAAATTGGTTTGTTGGGTATTGAAAAAAGAGGACTTTCTTCCTGATTCTCTTGCCCAGAAGCACTAAAATAAACAGCGGAAAACATACAAATCAGCAACGATTTGCATAGCGAATACCAACGGCTGTACCAAAAAAACATAAGCCCGAATTTACAAGAATAAGTCCTAATGTACCAAACAAAAACCATGCCTCGCCATTTGACTTGGCAATAATTGCTTCTCCGACCACGCTCAAACCTAGGCCATTAAACGCTAGACCAATGATTGCGTACCAAAACCACTTTTTATGTATATTTTTTCTCAAAGTATTTGTTATATCGAAGGTAAGAAATGAATCCAACCACAGAAACAATGGCGATTGAATAATATACAAAAGTAGGCGTAATCACTTTATCGCCACTTGCGTAAGAATGCAAACCAACCAGATAGAAATTTACGCCAAAATAAGTCATGATAATACTTGCAAAAGCGATAACTGACATCAGGTTTAACAACCATTTGCTTCGCATACCAGGAATCAGTCGCATGTGTAGAACAAAAGCATAAACAAGAATACTGATTAGTGCCCACGTTTCTTTCGGGTCCCAACCCCAATACCTTCCCCAACTTTCGTTGGCCCATTGGCCACCGAGAAAGTTTCCAATCGTTAACATCACGACTCCAACGGTGAGTGCAAGTTCGTTGACGACTGTCAGCTCATCGATTGTTAATCGAATTCGCTTTTTTGTTTTCTCAGATGCTAAAATCATCAAAATCATAGCGATAAATCCAACTATCATGCCCAGAGCAAATGGGCCATAACTTCCAACGATTACGGCGACATGAACCATCAACCAATAGCTATCTAAAACTGGGACTAGATTCGCAATCTCAGGATCCATCCAGTTCCAATGTGCAATCATCAACACCATGGAAGCTACAAAAGCAGTCGCTGCGATTGTAAGTTTGGATTTGCGCCCAAAAGCCAATCCCATACCCACGGTTGCCCATGCAACATAGAGCATCGATTCGTAGGCGTCACTCCATGGTGCATGACCAGAAATGTACCATCGTGCACCCATTCCGACCGTTTGGGCAACAAAAAGAACGCTGATAAGACCGATACATAGCTTTACAACAAATCCAAAAATGCGAACATCATATATAATTTGGAAAATGAGCACAAAAAACATCAGTGTTCCAACATACATGTACCACGCAAAAAGCTTTTTGAAGATGTCGTATTGGTTGTACATGATTTCTGCATCAATTTTTTCTTGCGAAGGCATGATATCATTGCCATATTTTCTTTGAAATCCGGATATACTTTCCAGTAATTCATCGGCTTGGTCATAGGCACCTTGTCGCAACGCCCCGATGTAGAGCGGCATCACATTGGCCACATAAAGGGAATCAACTCCTTCAAATGGAAAATCAGGTGCCTCAGCAAAAGAAACCCACTTATTGTTTTCATCATCTGGAACTGGAAAAATTCGAAGAACTTTACCTTCTATCGCACTATATAGAAGATTAATCCTACGATCGGTTTCGATAAAATCTTTTTGGAACTGGTTTGGTGTGGCAGCTTTATAAGCACCCTCTAAGGGTTTGGCGAGTTTGTAAGTTCCGTCCTTGTCAAAGAAATCAACAAATGATGCGTATTTTGCTTTTTCCTCGACCCCAGCGAGTCTTCGCAAACTGTCATTTCCCCTTTTTAGATAAATAAAAGGGACTTGATACCATAACAAGGGGTTTTGTTGAATCGATAGAAGAACTTGGTCTGCATTTAAAGACTGATATGTATCTGACTTGCTTACTTTTCGTATCAATTCAGAAGCAAAGGTGTTCGCTGGTTTCATTCGGCCACCAAAATCTTGAATGACAAGTTTTCCAAATTTAGCAGCTTGTTCAACTGGTACTGATTGACGCATCAGAGTAGAATCGAGATTTTGTATTGCTGTCGATTCGTGTTGGTGAGTTTGAGAGAATACAGAGAAACTAAACAAAAGAACAATTGCCGTTAATGCTGCTTTTTTTGCTCTTATTTTTTCAAGAGTTTTTGAGAGGGATTTAAACCTCGTTTTTCCAAAAAACATGATTCCAAGTAAGCCAATATAAAGAATGAAATAGCCAACATAGGTAATCCATGTTCCCCAAAAGTCATGATTTACGGAAAGTATAGTTCCTTTTTCATCTGGGTCAAATGAAGCTTGAAAAAAACGATAGCCTTTGTGATTCAAAATGTGATTCATATAAATATCATAATCAAATGGGGGGTAATCTGCTACGCTAACTCTACTCATAAAACTACTGTAGCTTTTTTCGGTTCCAGGATATTTTTCAGCAATAAAATCATTGAGTTTTAAAGCAAATGGCAACTCATGCTGTAAAGAACCGTATTGAACCCAAAAATCCAAACCGCCGAGGGAAATCTGTTTGGGGTCGTTGGTAAACCCTTTTGCACCCAAAACTTGTATGGTTTCCGACTCGCCATCTGTGGTGATTTTAAGGGTTAGTGCATCCTGAAAAGATTCTTCATCTTTCACGATTTGATAGGATCCCTGAATCACTGGATCGGGAAACACAAACTGCATACCAGCAAGAGAATACAGTGACCGAAAGTGGAGAGGTAATTGTGTGTCTACTGGCACCTCTTGAAGAGTTTGCGTTGCCATCTGCATGCTTGTCCCACCAAATGGAGTGTTTATGCTATAACGATTATTGGTTTGATCCCATTCAATGTTGATTGCCCCATCTGTTGGGTTATTTAGGGTAAATAAAACATTATGAATATTAACGATTTCTCCAAATCCGATATAGTGGTCATGGCGGTTCCCGTCACCAGCTTCAACAATTTTAAGAAAAAAATCCCCATCAGGATCCTCGACCAAATCCTCCGCAGCATTTGACATAAAATCAACATATTCTACCGAGAAGTCTTGGGTGTCGAATGTGCTTTTCCAACGAAAAGAATTGTTGGTTGCTTCGGCAAACAAAAAATCATCTTGAAGCTTTTTTCGTTTGAGATTTCCATCCATTTCACCGTCAATCAAAACGGTGACATAGGTCTTTTCACTTAAAAATGTATTGGTAGTTTCTCCCTCGCGGATAGGCATAACCCCTTCAAAGCCAAAATAACGGGTAACAAAAGCACCAAGAATAATTAAAATCCATGCGGCATGTAAAAGAAGAACTGGCCATTTTTCCCAACGCAAAAGACGGTATTTCTTGATATTACCAATAAAGTTGAGAACGAACACACCCATAATTGCCTCAAACCACCAAGCATTATAGACCCAAATCCTAGCGGTAGCTGTGTTGTGAATGCTTTCAACAAAAGTGCCCACAGCCATCGCAACGCAAAACACGATAAACAATATAGCTGTAAGTCGAGTTGAAAATAAAAAACGAACCAACTTCATGGCTTGTTCCATAGCTTTTTTATTTACAAAATTAAGGTATAGCAGACAATTATCCTACTGTTAGTCAAGGTTTTGATGGGAAGTTGAATACAACAAAACCTTAAAAAATACAATTGCAAAAACGAATAATTTTGAATCTAGTTCGAGGGTGCTTATTCGTTACTGAACCCACTTATTGGAGAAATCACAATCTCTGTATGAGCCATTCACATTGACAAACGTATCATCAATTTTCTCACGCATCCACTTCTGTATAGCGTCCAACTGCTTTTCTTTTAAAGCCAAGTCCTTAATTTTTACATAGTCTGTTGCAAAATCTGCTTGATGTTGGTCGTAACGATTGGTCACTTTTAAAATCTTATATTTTTTGTTTCCTGATCGGTCTTCGTCAAGAACTGGCGGAGAAATTTGATTGTCTTCTAAGTTTAAGATTTGGTTGTAAATGGCTGGATCGAGTTTGGTCAGCTCAAATTTGGTGTCTCCGGATGCGGGATTGATCAAAACACCCCCATTAGCAGCAGTGTCTTTGTCATCTGAAAACTCAAGGGCAGCATCAGCAAAGGAAATCTCTCCATCTTGAATTCTTTTGCGTATTAACTCGAGTTTGTCTTTTGCATCTTTAAGTTCCTTAGCAGAAATCTCAGGAACAAGAAGAACGTGACGAACGTCTATGAGTTGTCCTCGGATCTTATCAACTGTTACGATATGCCATCCAAAGTCAGTTTGGAATGGTTGGGAAACTTCTCCTTCACGAAGTCGATATGCCTGATCCCTAAACTCTTTCACCATGACTGGACGTTTGCGATCAAGTGTATATCTTCCGCCACGAGATCTAGAGCCAGGGTCTTGGGAGTATAAAATTGCTTTGGACGCAAAACTTGAACCATTTTCCAATACATCGTTGCGCATGGTCTCCAACATACCGATTGATCGTTCAACCTCCTCTTCTGTAGGAGTGGGTTCAACAACAATCTGAGCGATTTCAAGTTCAGCGCCAAAAACAGGACGCTGGTCTACTGGTATTTTATCAAAAAAAGTTCGTACCTCTTCTGGTGTCACTTCGATTTCTTCAACGATATTGGCTTGCATCCTTTGCGAGAGTTGTTGAACTCGATTGATGTCAAACAATTCACTTCGAAAGCTTTGCTCATCCTTTTTCTTATAGAATTCGAGAACCTTTTCCATACTTCCGAGTTCTTGCACAAAATAGTCTATGGTTCTGCCCACGTAATCATTAATCTCTGCATCACTTACTTCTAGACTATCTTGTTCGGCATGATGTGCATAGAGTTTGTCTTCCATCAACTTACCCAAAAGACTACACCTTTCGATATTGGATGTTGGTATTCCTTGAGATTCCAAATCAATATAGGCCTTATCAACATCAGAGTCAAGAATCACATAGTCCCCAATGACAGCAGCAACCCCATCGATTTTAACTCTAATGGGTTGTGAGATGCTATCTGTTTGGGCATAACTAGAAACAAAGCTGCCGAAAAGAAATAATACACATAGAGTGATAAAACGCTTATTCATATACTTCGTAGGAGTTTTGACGCAATCCTTCCTCAATAATTTCTCTATCAAATTGGCGCATTAATTCTAATTTCCTTTTATTGATTAAAATTTGCTTTAACGTTGGCGTGACATATTCCAACGGAGCCAAATCGTTGCGCAAAACAACTTCTTCAACCACCACCAAATATACTTCTAAAGAATCTTGTAATTCAAAGAAAGTGTTATTTTTTAAGAAATTTTTATACCGTCTTTCACTAAGTGACGGCAATCGATTAAAAAATTGGGAGGCCTGAACCCATATTGAATCATTCATAGAGTAGGTTGTAAACTGAAGGGCAATTGAGTCTAAAAAAACCTTGTCAACATCGTTAAAACGCCGAAGACTACGACGAATCGTGCGCAGATTATAATTTTCATTTCGAACCCGAACATAACGACCTCGCAACAAATCTTTATTGGTTCTAAAATTGGCTTTGTTTTGTTCAAAATAATCCTGAATTTCAGCTTGATTAACTACAGAGTCCAACTGAGATTGAATTGCCTTATCCTTATAAGTTTTAACATACAAGTCGTTACGATAAGTCCTTACCAATTCGTCGAGCTGCTTTTTTTCTACCGAGCTCAAATTGATTTCTGCTTTTTTAAGATACAATAACTGCTCCGCCCAATTGTCAATCAAACGATTCGCGATTTGTAAACTATCCCCATCATATTGCGGGCCAATTTGATCTTGTAAATCTGAGGTAAACAAGTAGTTTTCACCTACTCTGGCCACTGCATCAGATTCTTCATTTGTTGAGAGATTGCACGCAGAAAAAAGCAGGAATAAATAAAAATAAATAAACTTCATTGGGCTATCGAGAATAATTGGGTGCTTCTTTTGTAATGGCTACGTTATGTGGATGACTTTCTTGAATTCCTGAAGAGGTGATTTGAACAAAGCTTGCCTTATCTTGAAGTTGAGGAATATCCTTTGCACCACTATATCCCATTCCAGCACGAAGTCCTCCGACAAACTGATGAATACTTTCAAATAACTCACCCTTGTAAGGAACTCTACCGACAATTCCTTCAGGAACAAGTTTTTTGATATCATCCTCTATATCCTGAAAATAACGGTCTTTACTCCCTTCTCGCATGGCCTCGACAGACCCCATGCCACGATAAGATTTAAATTTTCTACCCTCAAAAATTATGGTCTCTCCAGGCGATTCTTTTGTTCCTGCTAACATAGAACCCAACATGACCGACTGTGCGCCAGCTCCAATCGCTTTTACAATATCCCCAGTGTATCTTACCCCGCCATCTGCAATCAGTGGAATCCCTTTTTTAAGCAAACTTTTTGAAACTTCGAGGATAGCCGAAAACTGAGGGTAACCGACCCCAGCAACCACACGGGTGGTACAAATCGAACCCGGTCCAATACCAACTTTCACCCCATCGGCTCCAGCTTCAGCAAGGAAATTGGCGGCATCGGCTGTTGCAACATTGCCAACAACGACATCCAAATCCTTGTACTCCTTTTTAATTTGTTTTAATATATTGACAACGCCTTGCGTATGACCATGAGCTGTATCAATGATAACTCCATCTACCCCAGCATTTACCAACGCTGCACAACGTTCAACAGCATCCCGTGTAACACCAACCGCAGCAGCCACGCGAAGGCGACCGTAGCTATCTTTATTGGCATGGGGTTTTAAGCTCACTTTCGTAATATCTCTAAAAGTGATTAGACCAACAAGTCGGTTATCCTTATCGATAACGGGAAGTTTTTCGATTTTGTGTGCTTGTAAAATTTCTTCTGCGTCAGACATCGAAATCCCCTCATGGACGGTAACCAAGTTTTCAGATGTCATTACTTCCATGATTGGGCGTGCTTCGTTTTTTTCAAAACGCAAATCTCGATTCGTCACGATGCCTACCAACTTCCCCTTAGTGTCTACAATAGGGATTCCGCCAATACGATATTCTGTCATAAGTTTTTGCGCATCTGATACTAGAGCAGTTGTCGGCAATGTGACTGGGTCAATAATCATTCCCGATTCAGCACGCTTGACTTTTCGAACTTTTTCGGCTTGGGCTTCGATAGTCATGTTTTTGTGGAGCACGCCGATCCCCCCTTCACGAGCCATGGCAATGGCCATTTGGCTTTCAGTTACGGTGTCCATCGCAGCGGAAACAATGGGAACGTTTAAAGGTATATTTCTAGAAAATTTTGATTGGATATTTACTTCACGTGGTAGTACCTCGGAATAGGAAGGGACCAACAAAACATCATCGTAAGTTAAACCCAATCCAGTGATTTTTGATGATTGTTTTGACATAGCAACTAGTTTAGAATTAGTTGCATGCAAATATACTAAATTAATGGGCAAATCAGCTTTTAAATAAGCGAAGATGTTTTAAGATTATGATAACCGCTGCAGAATAAGCCAGTGTCATCGCAATTCCAGAAAAAATCACAACATATCGAAACCATTCTATCCCAAACCAAATGAGGTATAGCCCCCCAAAAGTAAGAAGAATAGATATAAAAGGTTCAATAATGAGGAAAAGCTTAAGACGTTGGTGAATGGCGGTTTGTGCCAATAAAAACCCTGTGAGGAAAAACAACATCGACATACTTAAAATATGGGTGTGAACAATCGTGAGCATTTCTTGAGCACTTTTTTTGAATTTCATCACCATAACATCCTCATCTTGTTCGTTACCATTATAGTGTTCAACAAGGCCTTCTGGAGACGTACTGTCTGTCTCACTTACAAAACGAATTCCAGTAAAAAACCCAATTGATAAGACGACTAAGAAAAAAGCCGTCATCAAACGCAATGGGTAACTCCATGTATCAATAGTTGGAATCATATCTGCTCAAACTGATTCATTTCGTTTAGTAACTGATTAACGGCATTGGTCATGGAGTAAACAGAGATTGTTGCGCCAGAAATAGCAGCAATGTTCTTTCCAACTGCTAATTCTGTACTTCGTTCTTTCCCTACAAACTGTTTGAGCCAACGTTTACTGCCAATTTCACCTCCGTAATCTTCACGATAAACCAACACATTCACTCTTTTGATTATCAAGTTTTGGTCGAAAACAACAAGGTATTCAAAGGTGTCCGTTTTGCTGGGTGCGGTGCCTATAAAAGCGAAGCCCAAAAGCTGATCTGAATCAAAAATTTTATAAAAATTTCCAACTACAGACTTGGTTTGAAATTCTTTGTACTCAAGTTGTAGATTGTCAACAGCGTATGTCTTTTCAATCAACTTTGTGGCTTTCTTCAACAATCGAGGTGATTGGGCTGTTAGCTGAAAAGAAATAAAAACAAGAATACAAAAGAATCTCAAAGCCATTTTTTAAGTCAGCAAATATACATCAAAAGAAAACGCCAAGCCCTAGATTAAATTGACCGACGGCATCAGAACCACCAACTACTGTCCCCTTTGACTGATAATCCGCTTTGAAAACGACACCACTTGCCAAATGATAGGATAGGCCAAATGTGGTTTCGGTGCGATGGTAGGTATCATTCGCAATCAAGGCACCCGCTGTTTTTTGGTGCGTATTAAAGTTTTCATAACGAATAAATATGTCTAACTTCTGACGACTATCAAGTGGTAAAAGATTGTAGGCTCCTTCAACATAATAACCCCCCATAGCCGATCCAAGATCTGTATTCCCAACTAGATTGTAGGCTTCGGTGTCACTCAAGCTAGCAGAGATATATTGCCCTCTTGAAGATAGTCTACCATTTACATAACGATAGTCTAAACCAAACATTGATAAACCGATTTGTGTGTTGCTGATTTCAGGAACTGTGGTTTGGGTATTTCCTGTGTAATACGAAAGTCCGAGCTTGAGCTTTGGCAAACCATAATATTCGATTCTACCAGCAAAATTCGCATCTGTTCCAACAGATTCAGCCCCTTTTTGACGGCCTTTTCGAAGTCCATCTGAACCTCTGAGTTTGTGGCTTTCACCATAGGAAAGAAACCCATTCATCAGATAGGCCTGATAACGAATAGAAGCACTGTTGATACGCCCCGATACGCCAATTCCCATTTCACGCCAAGTTGTAGGGACAATCTTATTGTCTAAACTAGGTCGCTCTACACCATTAAAGGTTGTTGGCTCATGATATTCGTTAACAATCCCCATTGGAACTAACATTAAACCTCCTCGCAGATTAACTCCATCAGCTACAGCATAGTTTATAAATGCTTGCTCTACATACACTTCTTTCACGTGCTCAAATTCAATTTCGGTTACAAATGATGTCCTATCATCAAATTTATAAGCAAAAAGCATCACCAAGCGTTGCACATCAATTTCAGCTGGTGTTGATGAACCTTCTTTGTTATTATATGTAATTTCACCATAACCACCGATAGAAAGACCCCTTTCGGATGATACAAGATTATTTAATTGTGTTGTTGCACTGTTATATTGTTCTTGAGCATACACAGAAGAAGCAAGGAATAGTAGGAAAAGTGATAAGTTTTTCATTTAAATTTATTTAGATTAATTAAACATAAGGTAAATATATATCACAAAAAAATACTGGCAAACTTAATTTAGAATAATTTTAAATAAATTGTATCGTTAGTTGAATAAAGAGAATAATTCCTTGGTTTTATTCATCGCAGATTCAAAGGTTGCCATACAAAGTCCTGTATGAATTCCTTGTCCATTAAAGTATGTGACTAACTTTTCTGTGGGCATATTTCCAACCAAGGCGTCACTCGCCATTGGACAACCGCCAATACCATGTATTGCTCCATCAAAACGTCGGCATCCAGCATCAAAGGCAGCAGTAAGTTTTTCATATCCCCTATTCGGGTGGGTGTGAAAATGAGCCCCAAACTCGATTGCGGAGAAAGCTGGTATTAATGTAGAATACAAATAGGTAATATCTTTTGGGGCTGCCTGCCCTACCGTGTCGGAAAGTGAAATAATTTCGATTTCCATCTGTGCCAGCCGCTCCACCCATTGTGAAACAACATCTACACTCCAAGGATCGCCATACGGGTTACCAAAGCCCATGGACAGGTACACGACCAATGTCTTGTTTGATTTATCTGTCAATTCTTTAATTTGTTCAAGACTGTACAAAGATTCCGAAATCGTTTTGTGCGTGTTTCGCATTTGGAAATTTTCAGATATCGAAAATGGGAATCCAATATATTCGATTTGTTCAAAGTTAAGTGCTGTTTCTGCTCCTCTCAAATTGGCAACAATTGCCAATAGTTTGGTTTTGGTTTTTGACAAGTCAAGTTGATCAAGTACCTCTGCTGTATCTCGCATTTGCGGAACTGCTCTAGAAGAAACGAAGCTACCGAAATCAAGAGAATGAAAACCAACTTGAAGCAAAAACTGAAGGTAGTTAACCTTTTCAGTGGTTGGGATAAAAGGTTTTATACCTTGCATTGCATCTCTGGGACATTCAATGATTTTAGGCGTTATCATATTTCAAATTTACAGAATTGTAGCACAAAATCCCTTAGGTATTCGGTGGGATTTTATGTAATTTTACAGCTGAAAAAGAAAAATTGAAATCCGATGATAGAAACTACAACTCACTTAGATGAGTACCGTTCTGTTTTAGTCAACCACCCCCTGTACAACAAGATTGATTCGATAGACGCTATTCAGCGATTTATGGAAACCCATGTATTTGCAGTTTGGGACTTTATGTCATTACTTAAGCGTTTACAGCTCGAACTCACTTGTGCGTCCATTCCTTGGGTCCCCGTTGGGAATCCCATTACTCGACGACTGATCAATGAAATTGTATTTGGTGAAGAAAGTGATGTGAACCAAAACGGTCAAGCTGTAAGTCACTTTGAATTGTATCTTCAAGCGATGGAAGATATCGGCGCAGACACTCGTGCTATCACCTCATTTATCAAACAATTACAGCAAGGGGAATCCTGGGAAAATGCCCTTCTGAACTCTGGTGCGAGTCAGGCTGCAGTTCAATTTGTTCGCAATACCATGGACTGCGTTGAAAATGCACCCATTCATATTGTTGCTGGTGTATTTACCTATGGACGTGAAGATTTGATTCCTGACATGTTTATCTCAATTGTACGCGAGTTGAGTGAAAAAGGGCAATCTGGTGCACAAACCTTGGTTTACTACCTAGAACGTCATATCGAAATCGATGGTGATGAGCACGGCCCGATGGCTTTACAAATGATTGAGGAGCTATGCGAGGGAGATTCTACCAAAAAACAAGAGTCAATACATGCAGCAAAACAAGCACTTGAAAGCAGAATTGAGTTATGGGATGCAATTGCTGATACACTTTAATTTGATTTTAATAAATTTATAATCATTTATTATTTATCATCATGAAGAATCTAACTTACTTAAGCATACTTTTATTCATTTTTTCTTGTGGCACAGAAGCCCAGAAAACCGTTACTGAATATGCAGAAAGCATTACTGAAACGGAATTAAAAACCCATTTATATACTTATGCCTCTGACGAATTTATGGGTCGTGAAGCGGGTACACAAGGAGAAACCTTAGCTATCAATTTCTTAAAAGATTATTATGAATCTACTGGGGTTTCTGGCGGATCTACTGACGGTTCGTACTTCCAAGAAATGACAGTTACCGATAGAAGCGGAAATTCAATTGATAGCTACAATGTTCTTGCCTACATTGAGGGATCCGATAAAGCCAATGAGGTATTGGTGATTACTTCACACCTCGATCATATCGGTGTAGAGGCAGACGGACAAATCAATAATGGAGCTGATGATGACGGATCTGGAACGGTTGCAATGATGGAGATCGCAGAAGCATTTATCGAGGCGAAAGAAGATGGAAATGGTCCGAGACGTTCGGTTTTATTTTTACATGTTTCTGCTGAAGAAAAAGGGCTTTTGGGTTCAAAATATTACACGGACAACCCCATCTATCCATTGGCCAACACGGTCGCCAACCTAAATATCGATATGATTGGTCGGGTTGACTCCTTACACATCGAGCAGCCAGACTATATTTATTTGATTGGCTCTGATATTTTATCCGATGACTTGCATGATGTTTCTGAGAAAGCGAACCAAGACTATGTGGGATTAACCATTGATTATCGCTACAACGACCCAACGACACTCGTTTACGAGTTTGGGAGATGGCGTGAAAACCGATACTATTACAGATCTGATCACTATCATTTTATCAAAAACAACATCCCAGCTATCTTCTACTTCAACGGGACACACAAAGACTATCATGCACCAACAGATACGGTGGAAAAAATCAATTACGCTTTACTTGAAAAACGCACACGTTTGATCTTTCATACCGCATGGGAAATTGTCAATAGAGAAGAGCGATTAACTCTTAAAGAGGATAGCAAGATTCCAAGTGATGACTGAGTTTAAGGTTTTTGCAATTGTTTTTGTATCACTAATTTCAAATTTGATAATGGGTCAGCGTTACGAGTCACAACCCTATGAGATTCTTCAAAGTCTGGATGATCTTGAAATTCGGTTTTATCCACCTGCAATGATGGCAAAAACCATGGCAAATACAGGGAATCCCTTTTCAACCCTTTTTCGCTACATCTCGGGAGCAAATCAGAATAATGAAAAAATTGAAATGACAACTCCTGTTTATATGTATCCAGAGGACGGAACCTCAGCCATGGAATTTGTTTTGCCGAAAAAATATATGGAACAGGATGTACCTACTCCATCAGGAACTAACGTGAAGATCTACGAATCCAAACCTGGTTATTTTGCAGCAGTCCGTTATGGTGGATATAGCAATGCCTCCAAAGTGAAGATACATACCGATCGACTGATGGGCGAAATGCAAAAGCACAATCTCAAAGCGATATCCAAGCCCATCGTTTTGTCTTATGACAGTCCTTATAAAGTCATGAATCGACGCAATGAAATTTTAGTTGAAATCAATTACACACCTGCTGAACATTGAGTTTTTTTCTTCTTAGACTTTATTACTAGAATTTCAAAAAACTACTCGAGTACAGCGATGGGTTCGCCCTTTTCACCAAGCCAGGTCACCATAAAAATCAAGTCTTCATCTCCAACATTTTCGGAGTAGTGCCAGGTGTTGGACACTCCTAGAAATGCTTTGTCACCTGCCTTAAAGGTTTGGGTAGAATTCACCGTTTTTTCGACAGCATTATCTTCCAGAGTTGCTTCTGTATCAAAATTGACTGTTAATTCACCCTGCAACACATAAGCTACACCAGTATAAGGATGGTAATGCCATGGAGATTGAAATCCTGACTTCCAAACTTTGACTTGGCTTGTGATGGCGGCATCTCCAGTAGGATATTGAAATTCATTTCCCATGGGATCAACAGAAACTGCTGTCATCAGGTCTCCATTTTCAAATGCGACAAGTCCATTTTCGTTTTCTGAACTTTCGCTTGATGATTTCGTCACACAGGAACTGGTCATGAATAATATCGTGAATACAAGAAAGAGTTTAGTTTTCATTTATTGAAATTTAATAAGCAAGATAGATAATTATTATGAGATTTATGGGTTGGTGATTTGTTTATGACCTAGAAAGCGAGCGAACATCATCCAATCATAGGAAAGGTTTTGATGATGTATAATTCTCCTCAAACGAATGTCCTCTGATAAGATACTTTAATTCTCAAACCTTATCTGCCAAGTACCATAAATAAGCTTTGGAAATGGAATATGTCGATCTGAAAAAATATTCAGATGTGAATTAAACACATCTTTTTAGAATACGGTTTGAAAAACCAGTTATCCATTCTTTTTACTCGTTCTGGGAGACCAGTTGTTTTGCTTTTCTAAAGTTGTCGATTGCCACGAAATAGTCCGGATCTTCCAAAACATTTACTTCACATATTTTTTCAGCTTTCTTTATCAGCTTTATACAATCAGATGACAGATGTCGAAGATGTATAGTTTTGCCATTGGAAAGATATCTTTCGGTAATCTTGTTGACACATTCAATTGCGGACTGATCAACAATTCGAGAATCTTTAAAATCGATGATTACTTCATTTGGATCTCCTTGTAAATCAAACTTACTGGTAAAAAGCTCGACGGAACCAAAAAAAAGTGGGCCATAGATTTCGTAATGTTTCACGCCATGCTCATCAATGTGTTTACGAGCGCGTATCCGTTTGGCGTTTTCCCAAGCAAAAACCAAGGATGAAACCACAACACCAGCCAGTACAGCAATCGCCAAATCGAAAACGACCGTTAAAGCAGTTACCAGTCCGATGACAATAACATCTGCCTTTGGCACCTTATTCCAAATCCTGAATGTATTCCAAGCAAAGGTTCCAATTACCACCATAAACATTACGCCTACAAGAGCGGCAATAGGTACTTGTTCAATATAACTCGAGCCAAAAAGGATAAAGCCGAGGAGTGCCAGAGAAGCGGTGATACCAGACAAGCGACCTCGACCACCAGATTTGATATTTATTATACTCTGACCAATCATGGCACAGCCACCCATTCCGCCAAAAAACCCATTCAGAATATTTCCTAAACCTTGGGCTGCACACTCGCGATTCCCACTCCCATGGGAATCTGTTAGTTCATCAATAAGGGTTAATGTCATCAGAGATTCAATTAAACCAATAGCTGCCAAAATAATTGCATAGGGTAAAACAAAAAGGAAAGACTCCATGCTGAATGCGATCAAAGGAATTTGAAAGCTAGGTAAACCTGCCTGTATCCCTTCACCTCCATTGGAAATCACAAAGGAGCGTACAGTTTCTGTTTCCAAGTTATAAAAGATGACAAGCAATGATACGGCAACGATAGCGGTAAGTGCAGCTGGCACCTTTTTAGTGACATATGGCATACCAACCATTATCATCATGGTCAAAGCAACAAGACCTAGCATAGTGTAAAGTTCAGTACCCGAAAGCCATTCCCCATTGGTTTTAAACATCGATAGTTGGGACAGAAAAATGACAATCGCAAGACCATTCACAAAACCCATCATCACTGAATGAGGAATCATACGAACAAATTTTCCAAGACGCAGTGCACCTGCTGACACTTGAAAAATCCCTGTTAAGATCAAAGTCACAAACAAATATTGCAATCCTGCATTCTCAAATCCGCCCAAAACATTCCCTTCACTGACTAAGCTAACCATAACCACAGCCATGGCACCTGTTGCGCCTGAAATCATCCCTGGGCGACCACCAAATATTGAGGTAACAAGTCCCATCATAAAGGCACCATACAAGCCGACAATCGGAGAAATCCCCGCTACAAAAGCAAAGGCCACTGCTTCTGGGACCAAAGCCAAAGCGACTGTCAATCCTGAGAGAATATCGTTTTTTACACTCCCTCCTTTCGAGGTGTCAATCAAATCAAATGCTATCACATATCAAAATTAGCGGCAAAAATAGGTTATAACATTTCAAAACCTAACTAAAATTGTTTTTAAATTCGATTTTCAATTTATGCACTTAAGCTTTAAAAGAATATCTACTATTTACAACATTTGAAACCTAGTTCAGTCCTAGAGTTGACAAATAATAAATTTGATTTTAATAAAAAACCCCTCGATTTCTCGAAGGGTTTTTAAGGGTGGAAGACCGGTCTCGAACCGGCGACCTCTAGAACCACAATCTAGCGCTCTAACCAACTGAGCTACGACTCTTTCTGATTATCTGAATAAATTCACAAGACTTGGGCTAGTTCAAAAGGTAAAAAGGGGTGTATACAAACGGAGGTAAAGGGTAGCCTATATACCGGCTAAAACTACTCTAAACAAAAAGGGGGTTAAGGTTTTTCTTAACTCCCTTATTTTTAAATAGTTATAAGCAATAAACACTGTGACAACTATACCCTATAAATTTATGTTCCTAGCCTCTGTTTTTGTTCATCCAAGAACCGTATTGATTAAATGTTAGAGTTGTATCAGTTGGAAGAATGATTTACCAACAATCAGTAAGATAAAGTTCTAAAAATCTCGCAAACGCATCTTTTGATTTAAATCAAACAATTTTTTTGGGTCAAACTGGTCTACCTTTAGCATGTCGAGTTGTTTGTTTAGTAGGCTAACTTTTCGTCTAAAACTAATAACCCAATCTTCTCTATCTTTGGGTTTGTAGTTCGGATCGATGATATCATGGGTTTGTATCATGGCTAACAATACTGCCTTAATTTGATTGGGAATCCAAGAAGTGATAGGCGTGCCTCCTGTCGCTTTTGGATAGGCAGTGTTTTGCATGATGTATTTTTGAACAAACTGCCAATGACCGTTTCTAAACAAGTAGATTTCTTCCAACAATTCCAACAAATAAATTGCTCCTTTTTGATTATTCTGATTTTTTAGAGTTCCAACCAATGGTTTTTGAAACATGATTTTTCTTAGGTCTTCCAAAAATTGTTGAATGCACTTGGGACGATAACTGCGCAAGTCCATCAAGTAGCGTGTGAGGTCATTTTCCGGATAATGTGCAATAACTCCACTAAAAATATCCATGGTGGGGATAATATTATCTTGGGCTCCCGTTTGTCCTCTAAAGGCTTTGGGCTCATCCCAAACCCCCTGATAAACGAGTCCGTTTTCAAAAATATCATCATTGCCTTTGATTCCCATAATAAAAGCACGAAAATCGTTGTAATGTTTCCAACGCGAAGCCTCCCACATAAGTTTTCTTCGGGAGTTAATGTTTTTCATAGTGGCGACCAGTCCCTCTAGTGCATGGTTTAATGATTCAGAATTGTTGCTATCCAAGGCTTCAAAAACACCTCCAATAAGCGCAGGAGAGTATTGGTTAATATCAACGTGCAACATAATAAATCCACACTCATCTGGCAGACCAGAAAACTTCACACACATACCCAGATTTTCCCAGTTCATACCACCGTTCGGATCTAATTTTTTATAATTACCCAAAGAGTATGCATAATGATAGTCTAACCACGGATAGACATCCAACTGACTGGCTACTGACACAAAGGGTTGCGAAATGTTTTTTGGCAATTTCCCATGGGCCTTACCATATGTGCCATGCTTTAGGTAGTAATGGTAGGCAGGGGCTAGAGTGTAAGCAGAAGCTACAAATGCATAGGCTCGAAACAATGCCTGCTGGACAAAAGGGTTGGTTTCTAGGTTTACCTGATTTATAAAATTGGGTATCTTGTGCACATAATCTTCAATTGCGCCTTCTCGCGCCAACAGCCCTTCTTGGTTCTGATCTGTTAGGATTGGCATCTGTGTCAATAATTCTTGAAGAGGTGAATATGCTTTGGGAAGTGTTATCAGGGGTTGTTTTATGGGCAAAAATCCATTTATAGAATCAACTGAAAAAAATCCGTCTGTATACGACTTCGGCCTCATGTTGTTGGGCTTTATAGTTTATAAAAAATGCCTTTGTTTTTTTTTACTTGGTTCCAGTGAAAGCACTGCCCTTGCATGGTTACATAAACCCCTTGGGTTTGAGTTTGCACAAACGCCAAAGCACAACCAAGATTAAAAAACCCATCTGAAGAATTACCAAAAGCATAAGGAATCATTGCGCCTGTCAATACGATGGTTTTAGCTATTTTGGCATTTGCCAAAGTGGCGGCGGTGCGTGTCATTGTATCAGTACCATGGGTAATAACAATTTGATTAGCATCACTTTTTTGGCAGGATCGCACAACCAATTCCACATCCTGTTCACACATTTCCAAACTGTCCTTCATCATTAAAGTTTGAATATCGATCTCCAGCGTACAACGGCTACGATTTAACATTTCAGGCAAGTGTGTTTTTTCGAAATAGAGTTGTCCATTAATAGAGTCATAACTTTTGTCAAACGTTCCTCCAGTAATAAATATTTGTATCATAACATTTTTTTAGCTATTTCTTATCTATTGATATAAAAAACAATAAGGAAAGTAAAAAACAAATTGCAGCAACGTTGTAAATTGCGGCAGCGATATAATTTTCTTTTGTGTTTCTTCAGGGTAAAATTGTGTTATAACCATCAGTATAATTCCAATTGCCATAAATAAATCGCTGCGTTTTTTTATAGTTTTCTTCATCGAACTATTTTAATTTAGATTGGAATATCACCCCCTAAATCAGAATCATAACTTGAATTGTGGAAATCTTCCCCTGTTTTTTCTTTATATTCCTTTCGAAATGCTTCATTACGCTTTTTGGTTTCTTTTAATTTCTTAAAGAAGCGAAATATGGGACTCATCGTAATGTCTTTAGTGGTACTAATTTAAGTTTTTTTAAAAAATATTTTTCTAATTGTTGGTGATGATGTAAACCAAAGTGTAAATCCACTCAAAACAGTAATTAGTCCAAGAAGGGAAAAAGCTCTAAGCAAAGTGTTATTGAAATTATCTCTACTTTCATAGTCCATTGTATGGGTCATCCATAAAAAATCAAACCATCGCCAATTTCGATGTCTTACAGTTTGAAACTTGCCGTCCAAACTCGAAACATATGCTTTTATGTTCTTCTTATCTTTGAAGGAAATCACATATGCGGGTAATAATTTATTTCTATACTCGTGATGTTTATCCACTGTCGAGATGTAGTTAATGGATTTTATTTCAAGACCTTTTACCAAATTCTGTTTTGCTATATCAATAGCTTCGTTTTTTGTAATACTGTATTTTAAATTACCTGTGTAGGCATTGTAAAGATTAACATTATTTATCCAATAGTAAGGAATACCTGAGATATCCCTTAGTTCTATTGAGTTGATATTTGATTCATTTAATTTAGACGGACTAATTAAATCAGAAAAATCTTTTAATTGGACATTTTTATTGATTAAATGTTCACCACGAATTTCATCAATATTAGTCCAACTAAAATAAAGTCCGCTGATAGTCCAAAAAAGGAATTGAATCCCCAAAAAAAGACCTAAATATCTATGTGCCTTTCTAATTTTTATTGCAGTTTTACTCTTAATCATCAGCGGCTTAAATTAATGGGAACAAACCTTATTAGTTTCTTCATCGTATTATTTCTAGTGGTCTAAATTTAATAAATGTTATAATTAAATTGAGGGTTATACCCCATATTTCATCATTTAGCTGTCTGGGGAAACCACTTTTTTTGACAACAGGGGGGTGTCATTTCAGATGAAATTATTTGGATTTTTTGGAGAATTTGACTGTCTGAGGACTGCCTGAAATGAATGATTTTGGTATATTTGAGTGTCTAATTCATTGAAAAGAGTGAGTCTTTACATGTTAAGGCTCCTAAGAATAAAACCCCTCGATTTCTCGAAGGGTTTTTGAAGGGTGGAAGACCGGTCTCGAACCGGCGACCTCTAGAACCACAATCTAGCGCTCTAACCAACTGAGCTACAACCACCATTTTCGC
>CAXRDL010000073.1:0-3471 GCA_964229535.1 Flavobacteriaceae bacterium
TTCAATATTGCCTCTTACGCACTGTTTACCCATATGGTGGCACAGGCATGTGGGTATCAGCCGGGGGACTTCATTCACACTTTTGGGGATGCCCACATATACACCAATCACATGGAACAAATTGATTTGCAGCTCAGTCGGAATCCAAAGACACTTCCCACGCTTAAAATCAATCCAAATAAAACAGATCTTTTTGCATTTGCGTTCTCCGATTTTACCATCGAAAACTATGATCCCCACCCACATATCAAAGGGGCTGTAGCTGTTTAATTTTAGGTTGTAAAGCCCTATGTTTGCACTTGAAACAACTGTATGATTTTTCGACGAAAAAACAAAACCACCATAGATGATCGCCAAATTGATCTAGTCGATTATGCGCGTGCTCGTATTCGTCAGAAAAAGCGATTGTACTTTCACTTTGTCGCTTATTTATTTGTTTCTCTTGTTATGGTCATTCTCAATATCGGGCTTGGCTATGGTGCCCAGATTCAGCCATTCGGATTCCCATGGGTATTGAGTGCAGCATTACTTTGGGCTGTTTTTTTGCTTTTACATGTTTTTCAGGTCTATGTCACCAGACGATTTATGAATCCTGCGTGGGAAAAAGAGCAAATCAAAACCCTTGTTGGCTTGCAAGAGGCACGTATCGAAAAAATCAAGCGTAAACTCGATAAGGAAGCAAGTCTTCAAGCTGATGCAGAATGGCATAAAGAGGAAAACGAAAAGCCCAAACAGCGAATTACGATTATTGCAGCTGCAGCATCGAATCATGCCCTTGGAAAAGACAACAAACTCATTTGGCATCTCTCCAAGGATTTACAGCACTTTAAAACATTGACCAATGGTCATGCGGTCATCATGGGACGAAAGACTTTTGAATCTATGCCGAGGGCATTGCCAAACCGAACCAACATTGTGATCACTCGGCAATCAGACTATCAAGCAGAAAATATAACAGTGACTTCTTCATTATCCGAAGCGCTTACCATTGCCAAAGACGACCCTAGGCCGTTTATTATCGGGGGAGGTGAAATCTATAAAGAGGCGATGAGTGTTGCTGATGAAATCGAACTCACACGTGTGCATGCTGACTTTGATGCAGATACCTTTTTTCCTGAAATCAATTCCCACCAGTGGAAAGAAGTTTGGCGAGAAGAGCATACTGCAGACGAAAAACACGCACACGCTTTTACTTTTTTACGGTATCAAAAAATATAATATGAATGCTTTTGTATTTCCCGGGCAAGGATCTCAGTTTCAAGGGATGGGTAAAGACCTTGCAGATCAACATCAACAAGCTGGCGATTTGTTTGCGCAAGCCAATGATATTTTAGGGTTTTCTCTCACTGACATCATGTTTAGTGGCAGCGCAGAAGACCTGCGTCAAACCCGTGTGACCCAACCTGCCATTTTTGTTCACTCCATGGCCATTCGAGCCGTATTGGGGGATGGCTTTTCGCCACAAATGGTGGCTGGTCACTCTCTTGGAGAATTTTCAGCACTGACTGCCACCAGCGCTTTGACTTTTACCGATGGCTTACAACTTGTTGCGCAACGAGCTCAGGCCATGCAAGACGCTTGCAACCATAGTCAAGGGACTATGGCTGCCGTTCTCGCTCTTGCTGATGAGGTTGTGGAAGACGTTTGTGCAAGTATTAATGGAATCGTTGTAGCAGCCAACTACAATTGCCCAGGGCAATTGGTGATTTCAGGAGAAGTCCCCGCTGTAGAAGCGGCCTGCGAACAACTCAAAGGAAAAGGAGCCAAACGTGCATTGCTCCTCCCTGTTGGTGGTGCTTTTCATTCCCCGCTAATGGAACCTGCACGAGAGCAGTTGGCAGAGGCAATACGTCAAACTTCATTTACAAAGCCCAGTTGCCCAATCTATCAAAACGTAACGGCGAAACCGACGCAAGACTCCGAAGTCATCAAAGAAAATCTCATCGCTCAGCTCACTGGCCCAGTCCGATGGACACAAACCATTCGGGCAATGCGTGATGAGGGAGCTACTCATTTTGTAGAATGTGGCCCTGGAAAAGTCCTTCAAGGCCTTGTTCGTAAAATTGATAGCGAAGCCCAAGTTCAAGCTGCCCTTGGCTAAAGAAATGGGCTAATCATACCATTGAACCTTTTCACGCCAATCGCCCGGTTCTCTTGTAGGCATTGACCCTTCGAAAGTACCCAAATAAAACAGTCCTAAGCAGGTCTCTCCTTCTTCCATCGAGATAAAATCTCCGATTTGATCAACGTATGTTGGCGTACTCCAATACCCTCCTAGACCAAGTTCTGTTGCAGTTAACCATAAATTTTGTACAGCCATGGCAGTGGCTGCAATTTCCTCCCATTCGGGTACACTTTCTTTTTCATCTCGTTTCATGCATATCAAAACAACTGCATCTGACAGTTTAATTTTGTCTGTGATCGCTTGGGTTTTTCGTTTTGAAAACTTCGGTGTAGTCTTCGTATAAGCATCGACCAAAAATCTTCCCAAGCTTGTTTTCTTTTCTCCTCGAAACACTTTAAATCGCCATGGTTCAGTACGCCGATGGGTAGGCGCCCAATTGGCTGCTTCAAAGAGTTCGTGTAATTGGGAGTCTGTTACCTCTTTACCAGAGAATTGAATGGGGAATATCGAGCGTCGATTTGCGATGATTGTTTTCATATTGCAAAATACAAAACGACAAGGACACAACGAGCTGGATTGTTCTAAATTCTGGAGGCTGAACTCCTACTCTTTTATCCCAAAAAGTCGAAGACTGCCCGACAAATTGTTTGAATTTGCTCTTCATCCAATTCGGAGTGCATCGGAAGGGATACGACCTCTTTGACCAGTTGATTGGTCACTGCAAAATTCGCTTCATCGTATGTGTCGCTTTGATAGGCCTTTTGCGCATGCAGCGGAATCGGATAATACACCCCACATGGAATGCCTTGATTTTGCAAGTGCTGCACAAGCGCATCTCGGTCAGATCCAATCAGTCGAAGGGTATATTGATGAAAAACGTGTGAATCGCAATTGCGAATCACTTTGGGAGTAATGATATTGTCATGACCTGAAAGCAACTGTGAATAGCGTATCGCCGCCCACTTTCTTCTTTCGTTATAATAGTCGAGGAGTTTGAGCTTTTCGTTTAGCACCACTGCCTGCAAACTATCCAAACGAGAGTTGACACCAACCACATCGTGGTGATAGCGTTCATACATCCCGTGGTTTACAATTCCTCTTAAGGTATGAGCAAGATCGTCGTCATTGGTAAAAATCGCACCACCATCCCCATAACAACCGAGGTTTTTGGAGGGAAAAAAAGAGGTCGAACCCACATGACCAATCCCGCCTGTTTTGGTTGTATTCCCATTTGCATCTGTATGCGTTGCGCCAATGCCTTGGGCATTGTCTTCGATTACATAGAGATTGTGTTTTTCGGCGATTGCCATGATGGCATCCATATCCGCAACTTGACCAAACAGATG
>CAXRDL010000074.1:0-31637 GCA_964229535.1 Flavobacteriaceae bacterium
CCAATGAAGAAAGTAAATTCCTCAAGTCCCATGCCGCCAGCATGATTATCAATAATATATAATAAATTAGTCATAGTTCTTTTAAAATTATTGTTTAGACAAATCTAAAAAAAATTAAACAATTCAACTATATTTAAATAATTTTTTTAATCATAATTATAAACACCTTGCAAAAAATTGTTCAAAAACTTGGTGATATCAGAGTATATGTAACGATTTTTTGCGTGATTATCAGTTTTATAACAACTTCGTTGGCAATCGATTATCTGGCCATTTTTGGTGTTTTAACGCTCGGAATTCTTCACGGAGCAAATGACTTGAGTTTATTACAAAGCATACGCTTTATGCGTACAAAGTCACAGCGTTTTTTGGTTTACATCGCTACGGTTTTACTATTTAGCTTCATTTTATACCATTTTCCAATGACCGCCCTATTGTTCTTTGTTTTGTTTAGTTGCTATCATTTTGGTGAACAACAATGGACACATCGTTTTCAATCAAAAACAAATTCGCCTCAGTTTTTCTATTTCGTTTATGGCGCTTTTCTGTTTTCCATGCTTTTCTGGTCACATGCCGAACAAACACAATTCATCATAAAGGAATTGAGCGACTTACACATTGCTCGAATTTCGTTTCAATATATGACCTTCGCCTCTGTTTGTTTGTGTGTGTTGTATTTAATCCTTCAATTTTCGGCAGCCAAAATACTGATTATGGATGTTTTGCTTCAATCTGCTCTTCTTATCCTTCTATTTTGGACGACTAATTTGATCGTTAGTTTTGGCACCTATTTTATCATTTGGCATAGTTGGCCTTCTTTACAAGACCAAACCCGGATGTTGTACAATAAACCAAATGCATATTCTGAATACCTAAAAGATGCTTTTCCGTATTGGATAATTTCAATCCTAGGGCTTTCTCTGTTCTTTGTCTATAATGAGCAAATCGGTCTGAACCCTTTAGCACTTTTTTTTGCATTTCTAGCAGCTATCACGTTTCCTCACGTGTTGGTTATTTTTGGACTTCATCAAAAGTTTAAACTGAGTTAGTTTATGTATTTTTATGCCTTTCAAAAACGAATCATAAATGTTTGATCGATTTAGTAAAAAATTAGAAGGTGCACTTCAAGTCCTGAAAGGTCACGGTCGTATTACTGAAATCAATGTTGCCGAAACCATGAAGGAAATACGTCGTGCTCTTCTCGATGCCGATGTCAATTTTAAAACCGCCAAAGACTTTACCGATACAGTAAAACAAAAGGCACTTGGGCAAAAAGTACTCACAACTCTAAATCCAGGTCAACTTCTTGTTAAGATTGTTAAAGATGAACTCGCTGACTTGATGGGAGGGAAGGCAACGGGTTTGGATTTGAACAACAAACCAGCCGTAGTGTTAATGGCGGGCTTACAAGGTTCAGGTAAAACAACCTTCTCTGCTAAACTGGCTGCTTACCTCAAAAAAAACCAATCCAAAAAAGTACTTCTTGTTGCATGTGACGTATATCGCCCAGCAGCTCGAGATCAGCTTGAGGTTCTCGGTTCGCAAATCGACGTTGAGGTCTTTAACCAGCCCGACTCGGATGACCCTGTAGGCATTGCAAACACTGCGCTTTCCCATGCTGAGAAGAATGGTCACCAAGTCGTAATCGTCGATACTGCAGGTCGATTGGCTGTTGATGAAGTCTTGATGGACGAAATTTCGGCCATTCATAAATCCGTTTCCCCCTCCGAAACCCTGTTTGTTGTTGATGCAATGACAGGCCAAGATGCAGTCAACACAGCAAAAGTATTTCACGATCGACTCAATTTTGACGGTGTGGTTTTGACCAAGCTTGATGGAGACGCTCGTGGTGGAGCTGCCTTATCAATCAAGTCCGTGGTTGACAAACCCATTAAATTCATCGGAACAGGAGAAAAGCTAGATGCGCTGGATGTGTTTTATCCAGATCGGATGGCAGAGCGTATCCTCGGAATGGGGGATGTGGTGTCACTGGTCGAACGTGCACAGCAAGCTTTTGACGAAGAAGAAGCCAAAAAAATTCAACAGAAAGTAAAAAAAAATTCATTTGGATTTGATGATTTTCTCTCTCAAATCAAACAAGTTCAAAAAATGGGCAGTATTAAAGACTTGATGGGAATGATCCCTGGAGCCAATAAAATTTCTCCCGATGATATCGACGAAGATGCGTTTAAAGGAATCGAGGCCATTATCCAGTCCATGACCCCGAAAGAAAGAAGCCAGCCCAAATTACTAAATCACAGTCGTAAAAAACGCATTGCATTGGGTTCGGGTACCAAAGTTGAGGATGTCAACCGACTGATCAAGCAATTTGAGCAGATGCAAAAAATGATGAAGATGGTTCAACGAGGTGGCGCAGGTAAATTGATGCAAATGATGAAAGGAATATGACAATATTAGACGGTAAACAAACGGGGAATGACATCAAAGCAGAGCTTACTGCTCTTGTAGATCAGTTAATTAAAGACGGAAAGCGCCCACCACACCTTGCAGCAGTATTGGTTGGAAGCGATGGTGCCAGTCTCACTTATGTTGGGAGTAAGGTTCGTTCTTGTGAAAGAATTGGATATGAATCTACCCTGATTCAACTACCGGAAGAAACAACAGAGGCAGAACTCCTTCAGCAAATCGATCGCCTAAACGCAAATACAGCAATTGATGGATTTATCGTTCAGCTCCCCTTGCCAAAGCAAATCGACGAAGAAAAAGTCTTGATGGCGATTGATCCCCATAAAGATGTAGATGGTTTTCATCCAACCAATTTTGGAAAAATGGCCTTGGACATGGAAAGCTTTATTCCAGCAACTCCTTATGGGATTATGGAGTTGTTGCGCCGGTATCAAATCGATATCTCTGGAAAACACGCTGTGGTTATTGGGCGAAGTCATATTGTAGGTCGTCCCATGAGTATTTTGTTGAGTCGTAAGTCCTCCCCGGGGAATGCCACGGTAACCCTGACGCATAGCCGAACGAAAAATTTGGCTGCCATAACCAAAGAGGCGGATATTGTTGTTTCTGCTCTTGGAGTTCCCAATTTTTTAAAAGAAGATATGGTCAAAGAAGGCGCCATTATTATCGATGTTGGCATCACGCGAGTTCCTGACGCATCTAACCCCAAAGGATATGTGATTACAGGGGATGTTGATTATGAGCATGTAAAGGATAAAGCAAGTTTTATCACTCCTGTACCCGGGGGTGTTGGGCCGATGACAATTGCAATGCTTCTTCAAAATACCTATTTGGCGTACTCTCGACACGCTGACGTATGAAAAATGCCCTACAGGAAGGTCAGGTTGTTCCTTTAATGGAAGCTTTTTACACCATACAGGGCGAGGGCTATCACAAAGGAAGTGCCGCCTATTTTGTTCGTATTGGTGGATGTGATGTCGGTTGTCATTGGTGTGATGTAAAAGAAAGTTGGGATGCTGAAAAACACCCGCCAACTGAAATCTCGACCATTATTCAACAGGCAAAGCAATATTCGGATACGATTGTCGTAACGGGGGGCGAACCATTGATGTGGAATATGGGACCTCTTACACAAGGGCTTCAAAATGAAAAGCTAGCGACTCATATCGAAACGTCGGGTGCATACCCACTCTCTGGTCATTGGGACTGGATTTGTCTTTCCCCAAAGAAGAGAATGCTACCTCTTGATTCAATCTATAAAGTCGCCGATGAGCTCAAGGTTATCGTATATAACCAAAGCGATTTTGCTTTTGCCGAAGAACAAGCAGCGAAAGTACAACCCAGTTGTAAGCTATTTCTTCAGCCCGAGTGGAGCAAACGAGAGCAGGTCATACCATATATTGTGGACTATGTACTCCAAAACCCCAAATGGAAAGCGTCTTTGCAAACGCACAAGTATATGAATATTCCCTAAAGAGTCGAAGGTTTTGATTCACAGTCATTTAGAGTCTATAATTTTTAGTAAGTTTAAGCCGAAAAAATAGCGCTATGGAATGGATCGTCAATTACTTTGAAAGCATACCTTCCGCTCATAGGAGTATAATAATCGTCGGTGGGATAACCCTTTTTTGGTTATTTGAGGGGGTATTGCCTTTTTCTCGTTTTCAATATCAAAAGTGGAAGCATGCCCTTCCCAATTTTTTCTTTACCCTCACGACGATTGTCGTCAATTTTTCATTGGCGTTTATCCTATTGCGCACTGCCGACTGGGTGACTGCTAACCAATTTGGACTGCTCAACGCTATTGAAATGCCACTTTGGCTTTATGTGATTCTCGGGGTCATGTTGCTCGATTTTGTTGGGGCGTATCTCGCACATTGGACAGAACACAAGGTAAAGCCCCTTTGGATGGTACACCTTGTCCATCATTCTGATCATCATGTGGATACCACAACAGCCAACCGCCATCATCCTTTGGAGAGTGTTGTTCGTTTTGTTTTTACAACCCTAGGTGTTTTTCTAATCGGACTACCCATCGGAGTCGTGATGCTTTACCAATCCCTATCGGTTTTGTTAAGCCAATTTAATCATGCAAACATTAAATTACCGCAACGAATAGATATGCTCTTGAGCTATTTGATCGTCTCTCCAAATATGCATAAAGTTCATCACCACTACGTACTTCCCTATACCGACTCAAACTATGGAAATATCTTTTCCATTTGGGATCGATTCTTGGGGACTTATATGTATCTCGCACCTGAGAAAATCATTTATGGCGTTGATGTGTTCCCAGATGAAAAAGAAAATAGTTCAATAAAAAGTTTGTTGAAGCAGCCATTTCAGCCCTACAGGAAGCCCACTACGGGTAGATGAGATATCGCTCTCTGATTTTTAAAAAATCTTGAATATCTGATTGCCAATTGTCTCTAATCTCAGAGGCACTCATACCTTTTTCAATTTGCAATTGTAGAGATGTTGTACCAGCATGACGCCTAAACCCTGGATTCAAGAAAAATTGTTCGGGCTCATGACTATTTACATATGCTTGTATCATCCATTCGATATTGATACGATCTAACTTTGGATGATTTTTCAAGTCAAGTCCGAAACATTCTTTTTCTTTTTCCTTCGGATTTGAAGCACCTGACTTGGGTGTGGGAGTGTAGCGATGAGTAAAATGATTTGCATCTAAAAATGAAGCACCAAATTGCTGAAAGGGGTGAGAGGTTCCACGACCTGCATTGACAGGAGTTCCTTCAAACAGACCCAAACTCGGATACAGCATCACCGACTGCGCATTGGGTAGGTTTGGTGAGGGTCGGACGGGTAACTCATAGGGAGTTTGATGTGTATAATTCGCAATGGGGATTATCTGTAAGGACAGCTTATTATTGGTATCAAGCCACCCTTCTCCAACCAGCATTTTGGCATATTCGCCAATTGTCATTCCATACACGAGTGGAATGGGAACTTTACCCAAAAAACTTTGGTTTTCCTCTTCCATCATAGGACCGTCCACATAATGCGCATTTGGGTTGGGTCGATCTAATACAATTACAGGAACCTTCGCATCTGCACACGCTTCCATGACCAAGTGAAGGGTGGATAGATAGGTAAAGAATCGTACACCCACATCTTGGATATCAAACACAAGGATATCGATATCTGTAAGCTGTTCGGCGGAGGGCTTGCGGTATTTTCCGTGTAGCGAAACAATCGGAATTCCAGTTTTGGTGTCGATTTCATTTGAAATGGATGCACCGGCATCTTCTTTTCCTCGAAACCCATGCTCGGGTGCAAATACTTTTTTAATGTTGACACCCTGACTTCGTAAATGATCTACCAAATGAATGCGCTTGTTATTCGTTAGTACCTGACTGCTCTGATTCCCAACGACTGCGACATTCATATCGACCAAAAGGGGAAGATACTCCTGCGTTTGGTATGCGCCAGGTTGGACTTGCGCAAAAAGGGACATGCTGCAAACCACAAAGACAAAAAAAGCGGTATTTTTGAGTAAAGCTATCACAGGTTGAAGATTAGTCTATTCATCGCCAAACGTATTATCGGTTCGAAGTCCTATAAAAATAGTGTTTCGGCGCCAATTATTAAAATCGGAATCCTCGCCATTTCCATTGGCTTGATCGCGATGCATATCGCCATTGGTACAGGCATCGGGTTTCAAAACAAAATCAAGAACAAAATCAGTTCTTTTGAAGGCCATATTCGGGTATCTACCTATGAGAACAACTCTACAAACACCACCTTGGAGAGCATCGACCCTCAAGTGATTCGCTCGGCGGCTGAAACGGAGCGTATCGCTTTTGTCAATCCAGTAGCGTATACATCAACCGTGTTTAAAACTGATAAGAATTTTGCGGGTGGAATGTTAAAAGGCATCGATAGTACATACCGATGGAACGCTTTTGAAGACTACCTTACAGATGGTCGCTTACCAGAAATCGGATCGTCAATCAGTCGAGAGATTTTACTGTCCAAACATATTTCCAGAACCTTGGGAGTAAAAACGGGAGACCGGGTATCGTCCTATTTTTTGTTTGAGGATCGTCTCCCAATCCGTAGGAGTTTTGTCGTTTCGGGACTCTACGATTCTGGCTTTCCCGATTTCGATCAGCGAATTGCCTTTGCAGACTTGCGACACGTTCAAAAAATATATCAATGGCCCTCCGATCAGGTAGGGGCTTTTGAAATCACTCTGGAAAATTTTGATGATATAGATTTGTTTTCAGAACAGGTCTATGACCAGGTACCTACCCCATACGATGTGCAGCATGTCAAAGAGCGTTACCCAGAAATTTTTAATTGGATTTCCCTTTTTGACACCAATATCGCCTTGATTATCGTGATTATGATCATAGTGGGCGGTATCAATATGATTACGGCTTTATTGGTTTTGATCCTCGAACGAACCCAAATGATTGGTTTACTTGGGGTATTGGGAATGAAACAATGGACAACACAAAAAGTGTTTTTGTACAACGCTGCCTACCTTATTGGAATTGGGTTGTTTTGGGGCAATGTGTTGGGGCTTGGACTTCTTGCTATCCAACGCCAAACGGAGTGGATTTCACTTGATCCGACTTCTTATTATGTGACGACCGTGCCAATTGCTTTTGATCTGTCCATGATTGTAGCGATTAACATCGGAACCTTTGTGATTTGTGTATTGATGCTATTGATTCCGTCATTTATCATTTCGAAAGTCACTCCAATTCGCGCATTGCGGAGGGTGTAAATCCAACAAATTTCATCTGTGTGTAGGCAACATATATCTGCGCGATACAGTACATTTGCAGCATGAAATATGCAAACAATATACTGGATACCATTGGGAATACGCCTTTGATCAAGCTCAATTCAATCGCAAATGAAGTTGACGCTTTGGTTCTGGCAAAGGTGGAATACTTTAATCCCGGAAACTCTGTCAAAGACCGTATGGCGCTCAAAATGATTGAAGATGCCGAGGCAGATGGCCGACTCAAACCAGGCGGAACGATTGTAGAAGGAACTTCAGGAAACACAGGAATGGGCTTAGCACTTGCTGCCATTGTCAAGGGGTATAAATTGATTTGCGTATCAAATGACAAGCAGTCCCCAACCAAATTTGACGTACTTCGTGCTGTAGGTGCTGAGGTGGTTGTTTGTCCAACTGATGTGCCTGCCGATGACCCACAGTCTTATTATTCGACTTCGAAACGTATCGCCGAGGAAACACCCAACGCTTGGTATGTCAACCAATATGATAACCCCTCCAATGCGGTTGCTCACTATGAGCAGACAGGCCCTGAAATATGGGAACAAACCGATGGTAAAATCACTCATTTTGTCGTTGGGGTTGGCACTGGTGGAACAATATCTGGCGTATCCAAATACCTCAAGGAGAAAAACCCAGCAATCAAAGTATGGGGAATTGATACGTATGGTTCGGTTTTTAAAAAATACCATGAAACGGGAGTTTTTGATGAAAAAGAAATTTACCCTTACGTGACTGAGGGTATCGGGGAAGATATTCTCCCAGAAAACGTTGACTTTGATCTGATTGATGCTTTTGAAAAAGTCACCGATAAAGACGCTGCCATTTACACGCGAAAATTGGCTCGGGAAGAAGGAATTTTTGCAGGAAACTCTTGTGGTGCTGCGATAAAGGGGATGTTGCAACTCAAAGCTCACTTTGGTCCTGACGATGTCGTGGTGGTATTGCTACACGATTCAGGGAGTCGCTATGTCACCAAAATCTACAATGACGACTGGATGCGTGAAAAAGGGTTTTTGGAGTAGTTCCACAAGAGCTACTCTACTTCCACTACATCCACTTTTACCCCGAGTTTGTTGGGTCGGATTTGGTATCCCATTTTCTCACTGACGACATCGATAACAGCAGCGCCAAAAAAGATGATTTGCGAGGTGTAGTACACCCATAGCATCAGAATTGCCAACACACTCGCCGAACCGAAAATACTATCGATGTGCATGGTGGTCAGTATATACCCAATGATGGTTTTTCCAATCGAAAACAAAAATGCTGTAAACACACCACCTAAAACGGCTGGCTTCCAGTGTATGATGGCGTCACTCAAGATGCTAAACATCAAGGTGAAAATGGTGCCCAATACAACAAATGAAACGACCAATTCATACCCATAGGTAAACGAATAGTTGCTGCTCAAACGATCGCTGTATTCCAATAAATAACTGCTGACACTTGTACTGACCAGCACAAAAAAAACAAGTCCGATAAGTAGGGTAAACGATATAAATTGATTGAATAGATAATTCTGAACCTCTCGCTTTCGCTTGACTTTAATTCTCCATATCCGGTTAAAAAAGTGATGAAGTTGACGAAGCATAGCGGAGGAGGACAATCCGAGAATCAAAAATCCAACGCTGGTCGCCAAAGCACTGTTTTGATGAACCTTCCGATGGCTTACAATTTCTTGAATTTGTTTGGATGCGTCTGCCCCTAGGGTGTCGTTGAATTGTGCGTAGATTTCGTCAGAAACCTCTTTCTCCCCAAAAAAATAACCCAAAACAACAGTGATGATGATAATCATGGGTAAAAGCGAAAACACGGCATAATAGGCGAGGGCAGCACCTTTTTGAAAGGGGTTGCTCCGAAAGAAAATAGCAAATGTATTTTGTAGAAAAGAAATCATTGCGAAGTAAAAGTAGTCATAAGTCGAGAATCTATTGCAACACTTTTCTTGAATCATGTTGCTCCTCTTTGTCAATTTCTTTAGACAAAGAATGATTCAAAAGGGTTCTGATTACTGCTATTGCAGCGAGTTTACCAATGGTGTCCCAATTGGGTGAAACAGCCGTTCCAAGGATGTCAGCACCAAGCTGGAACTCCAGTGCTAGCATCAGATATCTGGCTAAAATTAATCGAACTTTTGAAAAGTTGATTTCCGATTTGAATAATCCGAGTAAGTATATACGAATTGATAGGATACATCCAATGCAAACGAGCAAGGCCCCAATGGTTTCAATAATCAGTTTGCACGTATTAACCCAGTGTATAATGAGATGATCCATAATGATAAGATTTGGAAAATAATTATGAACCAAAGATAATAAAAGACAGAAACAATCTTTTAGCGATTGTCAATCTATGGCAATCAGAAACAATATTGATTCTCTGCAATCACTTTATCGGCGACTTGTTCGCGTAAGTCAATCACATTTGGATGATTGACATATTTTGTAAATCGCTTTAGACCCATGAGAAGCATTTTTTGCTCATCGCCCTCAGCAGATGAAATGATCGCTTCTTTCCCTTTGGATTGAATTTTTTCAACGGCTTGAAAAAGATAGAGTTTTGTCATGGCCAACTGCATGTCTTGTGTGTCTAGCCCATATCGATTGATATTCTTTTCCGTTCGAAGTATGGCCGATTCTACCAGATAGATTTCAATCAATACATCAGATAAAGCCAACAAAAGCTGCTGGTGTTTCTCGAGGTCGGTTCCATATTTTTGGACACCAGCACCTGCCATCATCAAAAATACCTTTTTCAGGTTTTTAAGGATTGATTTTTCCTCGCTCAAGGGTTCTGTAAAATCTGGTACGTCAAATGATGGTACACCCAAAAGTTCCTCCCCAACGGTAGTTGCTGGACCAATCAGATCAAGGTGACCTTTCATGGCTTTTTTGATCAGCATTCCAACAGTGAGCATCCGATTGATTTCATTTGTTCCCTCATAGATTCGAGAAATCCGAGCATCTCGCCACGCTGACTCCATGGGCATGTCCGCAGAGTAACCCATACCTCCAAAAATCTGAACGCCTTCATCTGTACAGTCTTGGGTATGTTCCGACACAGCCACCTTTAAAATGGAGCATTCGATTACATACTCTTCTACACCTTTTAGCTCTGCTTCCTGATGGCTTATTCCTGACTCAGATCGGATAGCTATTCGATCTTCGATGTCTTTGGCCGCACGGTAACAACCCGACTCACCCACGTAACAATTTGTAGCCATATTGGCGATTTTTTGTTTGATTGCCCCAAACTGACTAATCGGTGTTTTGAACTGAATTCTCTCGTTTGCATAACGGACGCTTTCGCTCACAGCACGTCGTTGGGCATCAATACAAGCAACAGCAAGTTTAATACGACCCACATTCAGTGCGTTCATCGCGATTTTAAAACCATTACCACGTTCAGAAAGCATGTTTTCGACGGGCACCTTGGTTTCACTGAAAAAGACCTGCCTTGTTGAGGATGCATGAATCCCCAATTTATGTTCTTCTTCGCCCATACTAATTCCATTTTCTGGATCATTAGGAACGATAAATCCTGTGATATTTTTATCATCTTCTATCCGTGCAAATACAATCATTACACTGGCGTATCCAGCATTTGAAATCCATATTTTTTGCCCACTGATTTTATAATGGGTGCCGTCTTCTGAAAGTACAGCTTTGGTTTTCCCACTATTTGCGTCCGATCCAGCCCCCGGTTCGGTAAGACAATAACATCCAATCTCTTCCCCCGAAGCGAGCTTAGGAACATACTTTTGCTTTTGTTCTTCAGTTCCGTACAAAACGATGGGCATGATGCCAATCCCAGTATGGGCACCGTAGGCAGTGGAAAGTGAGCCAGTTGCCCCTGAAAAGTAATCACAGACGAGCATGGTTGAAACAAACCCCATTTCAAGCCCTCCGTAAGCCTCAGGAACGCCAACGCCCAAAAAGCCAAGTTCTCCAGCTTTGCGCATCAGCTCAAATGTGAAGTCGTAGTCTTTTTGCTCAAAACGATGTTTATTGGGCCAGACTTCTCGATCAATAAATTCCTTTACGGCATCTCGCATCATCTGTTGTTCTTCGCTAAAATCTTCGGGTGTGAAGACGTTTTCTGCCTGCGTTTCTTGCAATAAAAAACCACCTCCGCGCGTACGTACCATTTCTTTTGTTTCCATAGTTTTACATCATTTCATAAATTCCAGCGGCACCTTGTCCAGTACCGACACACATGGTGACCATGCCATATTTTTGTTTTCTCTTTTTCATTTCGTCAAATAACTGCACTGAGAGTTTTGTACCTGTACAACCCAGCGGGTGTCCAAGAGCAATTGCTCCCCCATTGACATTGACAAGCTCTGGGTTGATGTCGAGCTCACGAATCACGGCTAAGGATTGAGCAGCAAAGGCCTCATTGAGTTCGATTTGGTCGATGTCTTTTAGTTTTAGACCCGCTTGATCCAGTGCTTTTGGGATTGCTGCTACGGGGCCTATACCCATAATTTTGGGTGGAACGCCAGCAGTAGCATAACTCACAAGCCGAGCTATTGGGGTGAGTTTGTGTTTCTTGACCATCTCTTCGGTCATCATCAATAACACAGCTGCACCATCGCTTGTTTGCGAGGAGTTCCCCGCTGTTACCGATCCATTATTGGCAAAGACAGGTCGCAGCTTTGCCAATGCCTCTAAGCTTGTATCTGCCCTTGGACCCTCATCACGATCAACGGTATAGGTGCGCGTTGCTTTTTTTCCATTGTCGTCAATATATGTTTCCTCTATGGTGATCGGTACAATTTGATCATCAAACGCACCATTTTTTTGCGCTTTCAGGGCTTTTTGGTGCGATGCATACGCAAAGGCATCTTGATCTTCTCTGGAGATCTTATATTGGTTGGCAACTGCTTCGGCAGTGAGTCCCATTCCCCAATAGTAATCTTCATTTCCTTGCTTGGCGGCTTTGTAGTCGGGGGCAGGTTTAAAGCCACCCATCGGGATATAGCTCATGCTCTCAACCCCACCCGCAATCACGCAGTCTGCCATTCCTGATTGTATTTTTGCAGCTCCCAAAGCGATTGTTTCGATTCCTGATGCGCAATAGCGGTTTACGGTTACTCCAGGAACATCATTGGTTTTGAGACCCATCAATGAGATGAGCCGCGCCATATTTAGGCCCTGTTCGGCTTCTGGCATGGCATTCCCAATCAGAACATCATCAATTGTGGTGACATCAAAGTCAGGCAGGGTACTCATCATATGCTCGATGGTTTCTGCAGCGAGCTCATCTGGACGTTTAAATCTAAAAAGGCCCCTTGGTGCTTTACCAACAGCTGTTCGGTGTGCGCTTACGATGTAGGTTGTTTTCATGTGTTAATTTCTTAAAGGTTTTCCTGTTTTTAACATATGCTGTATGCGTTCAAGCGTTTTGCGTTCGGTACAAAGTGATAAAAACGCTTCTCTTTCAATATCCAGAAGATATTGCTCGGACACATAGGACGGCTGTGATAGGTCACCACCAGCCATGACGTAGGCCAACTTGTCGGCAACTTTTTTGTCATGTTCCGAAATGTAATGAGCGGCCTCCATAGAATCTGTTCCCACCAAAAACATTCCAAGGGCTTGTTTGCCCAAAACTTTTACGTCGTTTCGCTTTATGGGTTTGGTATAGCCAGACTCTGCCATTAAAACAGCTTGTTTTTTGG
Source organism: Flavobacteriaceae bacterium (assembly GCA_964229535.1). Classification (GTDB taxonomy): domain Bacteria; phylum Bacteroidota; class Bacteroidia; order Flavobacteriales; family Flavobacteriaceae; genus UBA724. The sequence goes on from CAXRDL010000074.1 coordinate 12,891, forward strand.
CAACAGCGATTTGTTGGTCAGCATTCACAACAACGACGTCCTTACCTTTTTGTAAAATCCCCAAATCGAATGCTTCGTAAGCTGACTTGGCTACTTTTGCCATTCCGATTGTGAGAAAATATTCTTGGAGTACATTGAGCTCTACATCATTTTTACGAAACGAATCGGATGCCCGTAATGTCATCTCTTTAGATCCACCACCCCCAGGGATTACACCAACACCAAACTCAACTAAGCCAATGTAGGTTTCTGCAGCGGCCACGACCTTGTCTGCATGTAAGCTGAGCTCACAAGCACCCCCGAGGGTAAGGGTGTGCGGTGCCGCAACGGTGGGGATGGACGAATATCGCATACGCATCATCGTATCTTGGAAATATTTGATTGCCATGTTGAGCTCATCATATTCTTGCTCGACTGCCAACATAAAAATCATACCAATATTAGCTCCAGCAGAGAAATTAGCTCCCTGATTCCCTACAACCAGGGCTTGAAAGTCCTTTTCAGCCAAGTCAACACCTTTGTTAATTCCCTGAAGAACGCCACCACCGATTGTATTCATTTTGGAGTGAAACTCCACATTTATCACCCCGTCTCCAAGGTCGATAAGAGAGCACTCTGGATTTTGCCAAACGGTTTTCGAAGCTCTAAGGCGGTCGAGTATTATAAAGCTACTTTGACCGGGAATGACATTCATGTTTTTGTTTGGAATGTCATAGAAGTATTGCTGGCCGTCTTCCAATCCATAAAAACTTTGGTGCGATCCTTTCGCCATGGTAGTCACCCATTCCGCAGGTTCATGTCCCGCCTCTTTAATAAGTTCAATTCCTATTTCCAATCCAACCGCATCCCAGAGTTCAAAAGGACCATGTGTCCATCCAAATCCAGCTTTCATGGCGTCATCTATTCGATAGATTTCATCAGATATTTCAGGTATTCGATGTTGGATATAGGCAAAAAGCTCTCCAAAGTTTTTTCGATAAAATGCAGTCGCTTTATCTGATCCCGAAATTAAAACGGGGTAGCGTTCGATGAGATTGTCAATCGTTTTGGTTTTTTCAAGAGTGTCAAACTGCGCTCGTTTTTTTGATCGGTATTCGAGGGTATTGAGATCCAATGTTAAAATCTCAGATTTTCCCTTATCAGTTTTTACTTTCTTATAAAATCCTTGACCACTTTTGGAACCAAGCCATTGTTTTTCCATCATAGTGGAAATGAAGTCAGGAAGCTGGAACACATCTCTTCGCTCGTCATCTTCACAGTTTTCATGCAACCCATTCGCCACATGCACCAAGGTGTCGAGTCCCACCACATCAACCGTCCGAAAAGTAGCCGATTTTGGCCTTCCAATTACCGGTCCGGTAAGTTTATCGATTTCCTCTACGGTCAGCCCCATATCCTTGACTTGATGGAAGAGGCTTTGAATACAAAAAATACCAATTCGATTTCCAATAAATGCTGGCGTGTCTTTGGCAAGAACCGAACGTTTGCCGAGGAAAGTGCTACCATAATCCATCAAAAACGAACTGACTTCGGGCAAGCAATTTGGACCTGGTATGACCTCAAAAAGTTTTAAGTATCGAGGCGGATTAAAAAAATGGGTAACAGCAAAATGCTTTTGAAAATCATCTGATCGACCCTCGTTCATTTTCGAAATCGGGATGCCTGATGTATTTGAGGTGATCAATGTGCCCGGCGTTCTATGGGCTTCAATTTGCTTAAGAACAGTTTGTTTGATCTCAAGTCGTTCAACAACCACTTCGATAATCCAGTCCACATCAGCGATTTTCGCAATATCATCAGATAAATTTCCAGTGTGGATTCGTTTTTTAAAATCCGTATGATAAAGTGGCGCCGGATTGGATTTGATTGCTTGTAAGAGATTTCCATCAACGATGCGATTACGCACAGCAGGGTCGGAGAGTTTGAGACCCTTCGCCTTTTCTTTTTCAGTTAATTCGTTTGGTGCGATGTCGAGAAGTAAGACTTCTACACCAATATTCGCAAAATGACAAGCAATACCAGAACCCATGATTCCAGACCCAATGACTGCCACTTTTGATATTCTTCTTGTACTCATGATACTTGTTTTTGGGGAATAAAAATTGATTTTTCTTGTACTTTTTGTAGGATCAATGCGATGACTTTATAAAACGATTCCAGTTCTTCGGGACTTACAGCGGATTCAATTGCCTGATTGAACTGTATGACAACTTCACGCGAGAGAGAACGCTTTTCAAGCCCCTCTTTTGTAAGACGAATTAAAACACCTCTGCCATCTTCGGGGTTTGGCTCTCTTCGGATTAAGCCCTGATTTTCCATTGTCTTTAAGGTGCGTGACAAACTTGTCGATTCCATACCCATCCTTGGACCTAGCGAGGTAGAGGGAACGCCTTCTTCTGCATCAATACTCAAAAGAGCCAATCCAGTTGCCATTGTAGCTCCATATCGAGAAGCCTCTTCATTATACATTTTGGATACGGCTTGCCAGGTCGCACGTAAAAAATGATCGATTGTTTTTGTTCGCATAGAGCCAAATGTAATAAAAATTTATTATGCATGCATAATAAATAACAAAAAAAAGGGATTAGCTGTAAATCTCTTCGATAAGGGCGATATATTTTTCAGCAATTATTTTTCTTTTGAGCTTCATCGTAGGGGTGAGGTGACCAGAATCAATGCTCCAAATATCTTCTGTAAACTTAAATTTCTTTACTTTTTCCCATTGCGCAAAATTGGCATTTGCACTTTCGATATCGTTTTTGATTTGATCAATGACTTTTTGATCTTGGATTAGTTGCTTGGCAGTTTTTGGATTTTCAACATTGCCCATCCATTCGTTTACAGCTTCAAAGTTGAGTTGAATAAGTGCCGAAGGGAAATTTTGGTTTTCACCGACTACCATCACTTGATCAATAAGGGTTGATTGTTTAATCACGTTTTCAATCACTTGGGGAGCTACATATTTTCCACCTGAAGTTTTAAACATCTCCTTTTTGCGATCTGTGATTTTCAAAAACCCATCTTCGTCCACATGTCCAATATCACCTGTATGGAAATAACCGTTTTTAATGACTTCATCTGTGAGCTCTTGATTTTTATAATACCCCATCATTACATTGGGTCCTTTGCAAAGAATCTCACCGTCTTCAGCGATTTTAACCTGTACATGCTCGACCACTTTCCCAACGCTACCAATGCGGAATTTCCCGTCTCTCATATCGTTGACTGAGATTACGGGCGAGGTTTCTGTTAGTCCATATCCTTCAACAACCGTTAGCCCAGCGGCGGTAAACACACGAGCGAGGCGAGGTTGCAAGGCAGCGCTCCCAGAGGCAATCAGCTTGAGATTACCCCCTAGTGCAGCTTTCCATTTTTTGAAAATCAACGCGCGAGCGATTGAGAGTTTAAGACTGTAAACCAATCCATTCTTTTTGTATGGCTCATAAGCGAGTCCCACATCAACAGCCCAGTTGAATAATTTCTTTTTGACACCTGTTAGTGTTTGCCCTTTACCATAGATTTTGTCATATAATTTTTCCAATAATCTAGGAACAGCAGTCATCACATCTGGGTTGACCTCATTAAGATTTTCTCCAATGGTTTCCAGTGATTCGGCAAAATGCACTTCTGTTGATGTAATTTGATAGAGATACATCAACATTCTTTCATAAATATGGCATAGCGGTAAAAAGCTCAATGCGACTGCTTTTCCATATTCGAGTGGTAGGCGTTTTTGTGCAGCAAATACATTGGATACAATATTGTTGTGACTCAACATCACGCCTTTGGGCGTTCCTGTAGTTCCAGACGTATAGATGATGGTTGCCAAGTCGTGGGGAAGTACAGATTCTTTAATTGCGATCACTTTTGGTTGATGAGCAGCGTCTCTTCCAAGTTTGAGAAACTCCGTCCAATGCTTACATCCCTTGATCTCATCAAAGCTGTAGATTTCCTTCAAATTGGGGCATTCTTTTCGAATGGATTTGATTTTATCAAAGACCTCTTGATCCGAAACAAAACAATATTTTGATTCTGAGTGATTGATGATATAGGCATAATCTTCTGCGGTGATGGTCGGATAAATTGGAACATCAATTCCGCCGATTTGAAGAACCCCGATATCAACAATACACCACTCTGTTCGGTTATTAGAAGAAATGATAGCGACCTTGTCTCCTTTGCCCAAACCAAGCTGGAGTAAACCGCGGCTGATTTGGTTTGATTGCTCTAAAAATTCTTCAGAGGAAGTAGAGACCCATTTGCCATTGTATTTGGTATTCAAAGCCCGTTTAACAGGTAAGGTCTTTACTTGATTTTCGAGGATGTCAAATAAGCGAGTCGGTGCGTTCAATTTGATTTTCGATTGAATGTATAGTAACAAATATGCATTTATTTCTCGAAAAGAAAAAATAATTGCCTAGCTAGTTGCTAGCATAAAACCACTTGTGGGCATCTTCAAAGGCCTGAATCCAAGGGGAGATAAGATCTGATTTTCGGTCTGCTGGATAATGTGCCCAATTCCATGGAAATATCGAACGTTCTAAATGAGGCATCATCACAACATGACGGCCATCATCACTGCTCAGTATGGCGGTTCCATAATCTGAACCATTGGGGTTTGAGGGATACTGATCATAGGAGTAGTTACCGACAATTTTATAATCAGCTTGGTTTTGAGGAAGTTCAAATCGCCCTTCTCCATGTGCTGACCAAATCCCGAGTCTGGAACCACTTAAACCCTGAAATAAAACGGCATTGTTGGGTTGAATATCAATTGTACTAAATACACATTCAAATTTTCCAGAAAGGTTATGACGCATTTTAGGTTTTTGGTCATGGGACGGGTGCAAAAGACCCAGTTCGATAAAAAGCTGACAGCCATTGCATACGCCCAAGGAAAGGGTGTCGGGACGATGAAAAAAATCGGTGATCGCTTTTTTGGCTAGGGCGTTGTAGGTAAAGGTGCCTGCCCATCCTTTTGCAGAGCCTAGTACGTCAGAGTTTGAAAATCCGCCGACTGCGACGATGAGTTGGACATCTGTAAGATCCTCACGACCAGTCATTAAGTCGGTCATATGAATGTCTTTGACCTCAAATCCTGCGAGATCCATCATATAGGCCATTTCACGCTCCGAGTTGCTCCCTTTTTCGCGAATCACAGCTGCTTTGATTCGTTTTCCTTCGTCCACACGGGGAAGGTTTCCACTGAATGAAGTCGGGAATGTAAAACGTAATGGCGTTTTATCAACACTCTCAAATCGTTCATTTGCTTTGCTTGGGTTTGTTTGGTTTTTATCCATCAGATACGAAGTGGTCATCCAGTGCTTTCGATAAGTTGGAACATGGAATTCGAAGGATTCGTTTGCGCACTGTATTTTGAGCACATCGGATTCATCTGCTTCCCCGATTTCAACGATAGATACCCCTTTGTCACTCAGATATTTTGCACTCTCCACACTGGTTTGAATCACCACAGCAGGGTTTTCGGCATATAAAATCTGCTCATTAAAAGCAGATAAATCAATTTGCATACCTACTTTATTTTCGGCAAAACACATTTCGAGTAAGGTTGTAATGAGTCCACCAGAGCCAATGTCATGACCAGACACAACTTCTCCCTTTTTGATTTGGTTTTGTAAAGCGTTAAAACTGGCTTTAAATTGCGCAGCATCACTGATATCAGGTACTTGACTTCCCACACAATTTTTCAATTGTGCATAGGCAGATCCACCAAGTGGATAGCTCGAATCACTCATCGAAACATAGTAGAGCTTACCCTCATTCGGTCGTGCCATCGGCCGAACCACATCTTTGATATTGCTACATGATGCAGATGCCGATATAATTACTGTCCCTGGAGCCAGTACTTCTTTGTTGCCATACTTTTGTTTCATCGACAAGGAATCTTTTCCTGTTGGGATATTGATGCCCAAAGAAATGGCAAAATCTGCACAGGCCTCAACCGCATTGTATAAGCGTGCATTTTCACCAGGATTGTTACAAGGCCACATCCAGTTGGCAGACAAACTCACTGCCGATAGTCCATTTTCCAAAGGAGCCCAAACAAGATTTGTCAAGGCCTCTGCAATGGATATTCGACTTCCTGCAGCAGCATCGATCAAAGCAACTGCTGGCGCATGTCCAATCGAAGTCGCAATTCCCTTTTCTCCTCGATAGTCAAGGGCAACCACCCCACAATTTGCCAAAGGCAGTTGAAGGGATCCTACCGTTTGCTGCTGGGCAACGCGCCCACCCACACAACGGTCAACTTTGTTGGTAAGCCAATCTTTACAGGCCACACTTTCTAGCTGGAGTAGATTCTCGACGTCTTTGTAAATGTCATTTATTTCAAAGGGAACAGCAGAAAATCGATTTTCTTGGTTTTGATCTACTAAAATGGTTTTGGGTGTCTTTCCAAAAAAATCATCAATCGACAAGTCAATGGGTTTGGCACTGGCCTTTTGTGATTCAACAACAAAATGATTGTCTTCTGTGATAACGCCAACATCGAAAAGCGGGGCGCGTTCCCGTTCTGCAATTTTTCGAAGTCGGGGAAGGTCCTTTTCGCTGACAATCAGCCCCATCCGTTCTTGGGATTCATTCCCAATAATTTCTTTTGCAGACAATGTTTGATCTCCTACAGGCAAGGCATCGAGATCGATTGTACCACCTGTGTCTTCAACCAGTTCCGAGAGACAGTTGAGGTGCCCACCTGCACCGTGGTCGTGAATGGAGATAATGGTATTTTTCTCAGACTCTGTAAGGGCTCGAATGACATTGGATACCCGTTTTTGCATTTCTGGATTGGAGCGTTGTACAGCATTGAGCTCAATTCCTGATGAGAAAGCCCCAGTATCTGCTGAGGATACGGCAGCACCCCCCATTCCAATACGGTAATTGTCTCCACCGAGAATCACAATTCGATCCCCTTTTTTTGGCGTTCTTTTCGCACTGTGATCGGCATGAGCATAGCCAACGCCCCCAGCGAGCATAATCACTTTATCAAAGCCAACAGTTTGTCCGTTTTCTTCATGCTCAAAAGTCAATAGAGATCCCGTAATCAGGGGCTGTCCAAATTTATTTCCAAAATCACTTGCTCCATTCGATGCCCGAATCAATATGTCGAGTGGGGTTTGGTATAGCCAATCACGTGCAGGGTTTTGTTCCCAAGGACGATCAGATTTGATGCGCGGATAGGATGTCATATAAACAGCTGTTCCCGCCAAAGGGATCGATCCTGTACCACCTGCCATTCGATCTCTGATCTCTCCGCCCGATCCCGTAGCCGCACCACTAAAGGGTTCTACCGTAGTTGGGAAATTATGTGTTTCTGCTTTGATGGAAATGATCGATGGGATTTGTTTTTTCTGATAAGCACTCGCTCGATCAGCATCTTGTGGAGCAAACTGCTCAATGGTAGGTCCTTTGATAAATGCAACATTGTCTTTGTATGCCGACACCAAGTTTTCAGGATGTTTTTTTGATGTGTTTTTGATTAGGGAAAATAACGAGTCTTTTTGTTCGACCCCGTCAATGTGAAATGCTCCATTAAAAATTTTGTGCCGACAATGCTCTGAATTGACTTGTGAAAAACCAAAGACCTCTGAGTCGGTGAGAGGACGACCCAGTTGCTCAGCCAGTTGCTCGAGATAACGGACTTCATCTGGATTTAGCGATAGTCCTTCTGCCAAATTGTATGCCGAAATATCATCGATTTCACGAATGGGTTCAGGGCTAATTTCAACGGTAAATAGATTTTGATCCAGGTTTTCAAATCGCTCCGAAACCATAGGATCAATGGTATCACCTGCTTGTAAAGGTGTAAACTGTTCAATGCGAATCATCCCTTTGATTCCCATATTTTGCGTGATTTCAACAGCATTGGTACTCCAAGGCGTTACCATACTTACGCGCGGCCCAACAAAAACGCCATCAATTTTGGTTGTGTTCAGTAAGGGCTGGTCTCCAAATAGCCAGCTGAGTTTTGATGTGGTCTCTGCATCGATTGCGTTTTGTGTCTGTAAGGCAAATATGCGCTGGGTTGCGTCCCCAAAAAAACAAATCATAAACACAGATTGAGCTACAAAAATAATTAAATGATTGCTTGTTGCGTAAGGATCTTGATGGGAAAGTACTAAGGGTTTCCACTTAGTTATCAACAATCACGATCGAACTAATCTCGCCATATAAAAGCCGTCAAAACCGCTTTTAGCGGGGCTGACAAACTGCTCTTTTTCAAGGGAAAATTGTTTGCCAATTTCCGATTGTAGAAAGCCCTCAACCTGACTTTGATTTTCTTCTTTTAAAATCGAACAGGTGGCATAAACCAGTTTTCCGCCCGGTTTGACCATAGTCGCATAAGTACGTATGATGTGTTTTTGTGTTTGCTTGACTCGTTCCAAAAAGTCGGCATCAATTTTCCATTTCGCATCGGGGTTGCGACGCAAAACACCCAATCCAGTACATGGGGCATCAATCAACACACGGTCTGCACGACCATGTAGCTTTTTGATCACTTTGGTGGATTTGATATGCCGTGTTGTGATATTGTGTGCTCCAGCTCGTCTTGCTCTGCGTTTGAGTTCGTGGAGTTTATGGGGATAAATATCGAGGGCTGTTAGTTGACCTTTATTTTCCATCAAAGCAGCAAGGTGTAAACTTTTCCCTCCTGCACCTGCACAGGCGTCTATAACTTGCATTCCGGGACTCACATCTGTAAAGCTAGCTACCAATTGTGAGGAAGCATCTTGGACTTCGAATAAGCCTCTTTGGAAAGCATCTGTTTCAAATATATTGGCTCTTTCTTGCAGGATGAGCGCATCTGGATAGGTCCGATGTAAAACTGTATGAATCCCCTCAGCTACCAATTCATTTTGAAGCGTTTTTGGATTGGTTTGCAACCGATTGACACGTAAGACCACACTCGCTTGGGTGTTGAGGGCATCGAGTTCTCGCTGCCATTGAGTTTCTCCAAAGTTTGCAAGGCCAATTTCGTCTAACCAATCCGTAATCGAGTATACGATGGCTCGGTGTTTTTGGAGGCCGTCGTACTTCCCTTTGATTCTTCGCGCAGGCGTACCACGAACCTCATCCCAAGCTGGTAGTGGAATGCCTTGCAATACCCATCTCACTGACAGGAGTCGCCAAAGATCGACCTTGGTAAACGGTTCCTTTACACTAGCCAATTCGGCATACAATCGCTTCCAACGAATGATTTCGTAGGTGTTTTCTGCGATAAATCCACGGTCTCGTTTTCCCCACCGTTTGTCAGACTTCAGCATTTTAGCAATGACTTTGTCAGCTTGAAGATTTTGATTGAAAATGCTATCCAGGCAACTTATAACAGCAACTGCTAAATTTTTATGAAGCCGAACGGGCTTTTGGGTTTCCTTCATGGAGTGGATTATTGAAAAGATTGAAGTTCGATGAGCTTTTTGTAAGTCCCATTTTTTGCAATCAATTCTTCATGTGTTCCTTTTTCTGCAATTTTTCCGTTTTGCAAAACAACAATCATGTCCGCATTTTGGATGGTTGACAAGCGGTGTGCAATGACAAGTGAAGTTCTGCTTTTCATCATTTTGATAAGAGCCTCCTGTACCAATCGTTCCGACTCTGTGTCTAAGGCAGAAGTGGCTTCGTCTAAAATCAGAATTTCTGAATTTTTGAGCACAGCTCGGGCGATAGATAGTCTTTGTTTTTGTCCACCTGAAAGCTTATTCCCTCGGTCTCCAATCGTTGTATCAAACCCTTTGGGAAGTGCCTCAATGAACGAGAGCGCATTGGCAATTTCCACAGCATTCTTCAGCTCTTTTTCGGTCGCATCAGGCTTTGCAATTCGAAGATTATTGGCAACAGTATCATTAAATAAAATGGAGTCTTGCGTCACAATACCCATAAGAGAGCGAAGGTCATTTTTTGTAAACTGACGAATATCCGTTCCATCTATGGATATACTACCTTCATTGACATCATAGAATCGAGGAACCAGATTTGCAATGGTCGATTTACCGCCACCCGATGGTCCAACTAGCGCAACGGAAGATCCTTTGGGAATGGTCAAGTTGAGCTTATCAATCACAATCTCTTCTTCATAGGCAAAGGAAACCTTATTGAAAGAAATCTCTTTGGTGAACGCGTTCATTTTTTCAGGATTCACAGGGTCAACAATCGGATTGGGTGTTTCGAGCACTTCGAGGATGCGAGCAGCTGCAGCATTTCCTTTTTTGATGCTATACAGGGCCTTACTGATCCCTTTTGCAGGGGTCAACACTCCATAAGCTAACAATAAAAAGGTAAGAAATGCTGCTGCATTAAGTTGTTTTTCAACAAGTACTAAGCTACCGCCATACCACAGTAAAACCGCAAAAACACCGATTCCCAAAAACTCGCTTAGCGGGCTCGATAAATTCATGCGATTGATCAGACTGTTGGATAACTTAAACAAGCGCTGATTTGTGTCTTTAAATTTTGCCTGAAATGCCCCCTCTGCCCGAAAAGCCTTGATAATGTTTAGCCCACTGATTGTTTCCTCAATCTTAGCGAGTACTTCGCCGACTTCAATTTGAACCTTATTCGACTTGGGTTGTAGTGTTTTTCCAATCCGAGAAATGAGAATTCCAGCAAATGGTACAAAAAGGAGAACAAAGAATGTCAGCTTGGCACTAATACCAAGCATCATGATTAAGGCAAATGTTATTGTAAGAGGTTCACGAATAAGCAATTCGATAATAGATAGAAAGCTATATTGTATTTCTGTGACATCGTTGGAAACACGTGACATCAAATCACCTTTTCTTTTTTCTGTAAAATGTGCCATAGACATCTTGGTAATGGCATTGTAAAGGGCAATGCGGATGTCTTTTAGAATGCCATTTCGTAAAAATGTGATAAAGAAAAGTGCGATGTAGTTAAAAAGGTTTTTCAGTAGAAAAGTCACTAAAATCAATGAAATGACCAAGAGTAAAGCACGTTGTGGGTCTTCACCAGCATAGCGTGTGACTTCAAAGCTCATTCTGTCAGATATATAGGTTTTGAAATCCAAGGCACCGGAAAAAGAAGGTTTGGTATAGACTGATCGGTTTTCTCCAAATAAGACTTCCAACATGGGCATCAATACCAAGAACGAAAAGGCATTGAAAAAGGCGTATAACACATTGAAAAAGATATTCAGAGCCATGTACTTGGAATACGGCTTTGCAAATCGAAAAATTTTCCAAAAATATGTCATGCTGTTAATCCTAAGTCCTCGCACATCCGATCGATTTTTGCAATCAAACCTGAGCGAATATCATCGTATTCAGATTGTTTTGTCAGCGGACTGTTCACACTGAAATAAAACTTGATTTTCGGTTCCGTTCCGCTTGGTCGCACCGCGATCTTGGCACCATCTTCTGTTGTAAATATAAGAACATCTGATTTGGGGAGGGTGATGGCCTCTTTTTTACCATCAATGCAGTTGTACAGGGTACCAACTTTAAAATCTTCAATGGTTTTGATTCTCTCTCCACCGATTTGCTCAGGAGGGGATTTGCGAAGATTCTCCATCATTTGCTGAATTTCTAAAACTCCTTCTTTTCCTTTTTTGACAAAAGAAATCAGTTTTTCTTGATACAAACCAAATGTTTTGTAAGCTTTGAGCAGTTGATCGAAAAAGCTTTCTCTATTTGACATGGCAGTAGATGCAACTTCACAAGCCAGTAGGGCTGCGGTAACAGCATCTTTATCTCGAACAAAGTCACCGACCATAAAACCAAAACTCTCCTCGCCACCTCCTAGAAATTTTTCGTCTGGATAATCTTCAATCATTTTGGCAATCCATTTAAACCCTGTGAGACCGATTTTACAATTTACATCGTAGTGCGAAGCCAACACTGCCATCATCGGGGTCGAAACGACCGTTGACCCAATAAAGTAGTCCTGATTTTGCTCTCGCTTAACCCGATCGAGGATAAACTGCGTCATTACAACCATCGTTTGATTGCCGTTGAGCAGCTCCATTTCACCCTTGTGATTCCGAACTGCAATTCCCAATCGGTCTGCGTCGGGGTCTGTCCCAATCACAATATCGGCTTGGACTTCTTCAGCTTTTTGGAGTGCCATTGCGAGTGCGGCTGGCTCCTCTGGGTTGGGAGAGTCCACCGTTGGAAAATCCCCATCTGGCTCGGCTTGCTCTTCAACGATATGGACTTGCGTGTAACCAGCTTTTTGCAAAACCGCAGGAATAGCCGTGATCGAAGTCCCGTGTAAAGAGGTAAACACAACTTTGAGTTGCGAGCGATCTCCGTCCCCTAAACGTCCATTGGTTACACATGCATTTTGAAACGCCTCATCTATGTTTTTGTCAATCAGAGTGATATTTTCGGGCTTAGCGACAAATTGAATATCAGAAAAATCAACAGCATTAATTTCTTCAATAATGGCATTGTCATGCGGAGGTACAATCTGACCTCCATCTTCCCAGTACACTTTGTATCCATTGTACTCTGGCGGGTTATGGGAGGCAGTGAGTATCACACCACACTGTGCACCCAATTCCCGAACGGCAAAGGATACTTCTGGCGTGGGTCGAAGTGCAGAAAAGAGATATACGTCGATATCGTTGGCTGAGAAAATATCAGCAACGGTTTGCGCTAGCGTGTCACTCTGGTGCCTGCAATCGTAGCCAATAATCACTTTGGCTCTTTTATCTGGAAAGCTCTTTTTGATATAATTGCAAAGGCCTTGGGTATTTCGTCCAAATGTATAGCGATTCACTCTGTTGGTACCGACCCCCATGATTCCACGCATTCCCCCAGTTCCAAAGGAAAGATCCGTATAAAAGGCATCCTCGAGTGCTTTTGGATTGCTGAGAAGGGCATTGACATTCTCTTGGGTTTCCTTGTCGAAAGGGTCTTGTTGCCATTTGGCAACTTGATCCATAAAGTTGTGATTCATCAAATTCGATTACAAGCGGCAAATTTAGGTAATCCTTTCGTTATTTATCGCTTCACAGTGTTTCGCGAATCCGATAATTTGGGGTTTTGTTTCGACTTCGCATAAAAAGCTCTGCTAAAAACCCAGCCAGGAAAAACTGACTCCCCAAAATCATGGTCGTCAAAGCCAAGTAAAATTCAGGTCTTTCGGTAATCAGGCGTCCTTCGGTTTCCAAATAGAGTTTGTCAATCCCCAAATACAAGGCAAAGCCAAATCCCGTGACGAGCATCAAGGAGCCAATCAGACCAAAAAAATGCATGGGTCGCTTACCAAACCGCTGAACAAATAACAACGTAACAAGGTCTAAAAACCCTTTTATAAAGCGATCTGCACCAAATTTGGTTTTTCCATATTTTCGAGCACTGTGTTGTACAACATGCTCACCAATGGCACGATATCCAGCATGCTTGGCCAATAAAGGAATATAGCGATGCATCTCACCATGTACTTGAATGGCTTTTACCACTTCCTTTTTATATGCCTTTAACCCACAATTGAAATCATGTAGTGGAATGCCAGAAAATTGGCGGGCAGCCCAATTAAAAAGTTTTGATGGAATGGTTTTTCCAAAAAGCGGGTCATGCCTTACTTTTTTCCAACCAGAAACCACATCGAGATTTTCTTTGGTTAATTTTTCGTGCAGTGCGACCAGCTCTTTTGGGCTGTCTTGCAAATCCGCATCCATGGTATAGACAACATCCCCCTGGGCGAGATCAAAACCCACATGAAGGGCTTGAGACTTTCCAAAGTTCCGTGTGAATTTTACTGCGCGAACACTTGAATCATTTTTAGCAACGGAACGCACAAATTCCCAACCCTTGTCTTGACTTCCATCATCGACAAAAATCAACTCATATGACCATTTTGTGGACGCCAATACGTCTGTGAGTTGTTGATAAAGCTCTGGTAGTGATTCCTCTTCATCTAAAAAGGGAATTACTACAGATACATCCATATGGGTTGGTTTGCTCACTCGCGACCTATGCTTGGTTTCTTTTGGTAAATAATCCAGTAACCCAACCGATAACCAGACCATATAGACAAGAAAATATTAAAATAAACGGGTAGCTTACCCAAAAAAATTGGGATTGCATATCAACTGCTTGTTGGATTTGTTCAGAGGTGAGCTGGGGATTTTTTTCCGCGATTTGCTTTGCGGTCACTTCAGTCCCGAGTTTTTCAACAAAATCTGGCTCAATGACATTGGTAAATAAAAGAAGGTAAACCACAGTTAAAATCCCAGAAACGAGGGCTGTTGCGGTGCCGAGTTTTACAGCTTGTCTTACACTTAATAATCCTCCATTAGCAGATCGAAAACTGACAATGGCGATAATAATACAAGCCGCAGAAACAACATAATTGACAATCTGAGGAACGCTAGAACCCGAGTATGTCAGGTCCATAAAATGAATCATCAAGCTAAAAGCAATGGTGATAATTGAGATGATAATGCCATACTTATAGGCAAAGGAACGAATGGTAGGGGTGTTTATTTGCATGATATTTTGTTTGATTTTATGGTAAAATTAGGAAAAACCATTAAATTTGCGCTCATTTTAATTATAATCAAAGCATGAAATCAGGTATTCATCCCGAAAATTACAGATTAGTAGCTTTCAAAGATATGTCTAATGACGATGTTTTTATTACCAAGTCAACTGCCAATTCAAAAGAGACGATCGACGTTGATGGTGTTGAATATCCTTTGATCAAGCTAGAGATTTCGAGAACCTCACATCCTTATTACACTGGTAAGGCCAAATTGGTTGATACCGCTGGACGAATTGACAAGTTCAAAAACAAATACGCAAAGTTTAAAAAGTAAACTTTTCACGAATCGAACCTCTCATTCGAGAGGTTTTTTTATTTTTAGACTTTACGACTACCCATGCAGATCCGATTGTTTGATGGAAAAGACAGAGAGCACTTGCTCCCATTTGTCTATTTGCGTCCTGTAGGCGATGTATTTATGGGAGCTCTCACATTTCGAGAAAGATGGAAACATTTGACAGCAGATTCGGTTAGCGTTGAAACAGTCGACAGTTTGCAGGAGTCCGAAGAATCAACCCCCGATCGTTGTGTGCTTGCCGCTTTGCTTCCAACAACAAGTTTTGTAGAGTCAGTCAAGGCGTTGGCACCCAATCAAAAATTGGTTTGTGATGATTTGGTTTTGGCATATCATGGCGAACTTCCTTCCAATGACCCAGCTCTTGCCTCTTATCAAAGCATTTCTATCGATCAATCAGCGTTTACCCATATCAAACATTCATGGGATATTTTCTTATGCAATGCGCGTGCTCTTACGCATGATATTCCATTGTTGTCAAAAGATCGGATTTCAAGTGCGATTTCAGACACCAATTTGACCATCGGCGATGGCCCGATTTTTATTGGCTCGAAAGTCAATATGGAAGGGGTTACCCTAAATACAACCGATGGCCCCATTTTTATTGATGAAGGCGCTACCATCATGGAAGGGTCTTTGTTGAGAGGGCCTTTGTATGTCGGGAAAAATAGTGTGATTAAAATGAGCACCAAGGTTTATGCGAATTGCTCCATTGGTACAAGTGTTAAAGTCGGTGGCGAAATCAACAATGTGGTCTTTTTTGGAAATAGCAACAAAGGGCATGATGGCTTTTTGGGCAATGCGGTGATCGGGGAGTGGTGCAATATCGGCGCAGGAACCGATGCTTCCAATCTGAAAAATGATTATGGACTCGTACGGGTTTGGGATTATGCAAGTGGTAATTTCGCCAAAACAGACTTGCAGTTTTGTGGACTTTTGATGGGCGATCACTCCCAATGTGCAATTCAAACTACTTTTAATACGGCTACGGTTGTTGGGGTTGGGTGTAACTTATTTGGTCATGGATTTCCACGTCAGTTTGTCCCCAGTTTTTCAAGAGGAGGCGCACAGGGGTTTGCCGAAAATCGATTGGATAAAGTCATCGAAACTGCAATAGCAATGAAGAAACGTAGGGGCATTGATTTTACTTCTGCTGATCACGATCGCTTACAAGATATTTTTCAAAAGACTGCCAGCTTCCGAAATTAATTCGGGTTTACTTTTTTTACATTTCGCAAGTCAAGCATATTCACTGGATTGGGAATCATTCCCTCCACATTTGGGTGGACAAACCGAAGAACCTCATCATAATACAATAGGATAAAAGGGGCTTGATCGACGAGTTGTTGGTCTAATCGTGAAATCAACGCATTGCGGCGATTCGTATCTAACTCCTCAGCAACCGCTTTGTATCCTTGGTCAAAAGCATTGCTGTTAAAGTGAGTATAATTTGGGCCATTGGGTGAAAAATTATCCGATTGATAGGGGAGAAGATAGTTCTCAGGGTCGGGGTAATCGGCAACCCAACTGGCGCGAAACAATTCCAATTTTCCATTTGACTTGGCTTCCCGCAAGGCCGCTGGAGGCATCACTTCGATTTTGATGGTAATCCCGATTTGTTGGTAAACATTTTGAAGGTATGTACACAAATCAACGTAGTTGGCGTCGGTTGCCAAGGTCAGTGTGGGCGTCTGGATACCCGTGTCATTTCGAAACTGATCGACCAATTCTTTCGCTTTTTCGGGTTCATAGGCATATCCCTTTACATTGAGATCATCATTTAGCCCATCGGGGATAAAGCCTTTGTTTGCAGGACGTCCGATATTGTTTTTTAAAAATCGAATCATCTCCTCGCGATCGAGACCATAGTTCAGTGCTTTGCGAAGAGCAAGGGATTGAATTTCGGGAAGTTCAGCATCCAAATAAATGCCGATGTACTCCGTGTTGAGGTAGGGAGAACGAAGAAGTTTGACCTTGTCGACGTATTTTGCTTGCAGTTGCCCTTTTTTGTCGAGAAGTTCATCTTTATAAGATGCATCTAGGGAGTTGATCATATCCAGTTTCCCTTGGATAAACAATAGAAATTCACTTTGCTTATCGGGTACAAAAGTGATGGCCACTGATTCGAGGTGTGGTAGGCGATCTCCATTCTGCTCTGTTTCGAAATACAAGGGATGTTTTCGGAGCACCATTTTGAGGTTTTGCATCCATGCCTTTACATAAAAGGGCCCTGTACCGATGGGTTGAACGCCGATGGTGCTTTGGGGGTCGTTTCCAAGTTCTTTTGGGAGTACGCTGAGGTATTTCATGCTGAGAATCCCCAAAAATGGACTAAACGGATTTGTCAGCTCGATTTTTAGCGTATGGTCGTCTATGGCTTCATAGCTTTTTACGCTTTCGAGGGTCCACAGACCTGGTGATGCGATGGATTTGTCTCGAATCCGATCAAAGCTATACACAAAGTCACTTGCGGTTACCGTTCTTGTTTGTTGATCTCCAAAGATTTCGGACTCATGAAAATAGGCATCATCACGTAGGTAAAAGACATAGGTTTTGGCATCTTCAGAAATCTCCCAGTGTGTAGCGATATCGGGTTGAATAGCAAGCTTATGATCGAGACGTACAAGCCCGTTGAAAATTTGATTCATCGCCCAAATACTTCGTAAATCTCGGGCGTAGGCAGGGTCTAGGGTATTGATATTTTCATGGACATTGAAGCGAAACACCTTTTGGGAATCCACCTTCACATCGGAGGAACAACCAGCCAACAGACCGATGAGAATGGAAATAGATCCAATCAAAATCAAGTGATATTTTTTGTTCCTTTTCAAGGATAGTATATTTGCACGATAAAAATAAACCAATTCAACATAAGTTTTGACATCTGCGACTGTTGCTTTTCAAACCTTGGGCTGTAAACTCAATTTTTCAGAGACCTCTACTTTGGCACGTAAGTTTGTCGCAGCGGGATATGAGCGCGTTCCTTTTGAGATGAAGGCAGATGTATATGTCATTAATACCTGCTCAGTTACAGAGAATGCAGATAAAAAATTTACCACCCTTGCCCGTCAAACACGCCAGCGTAATCCGGATGCTTTTTTGATTGCGGTTGGGTGTTATGCGCAACTCCAACCAGAAGAGCTCGCGAAAGAGGATAGCGTTGATTTGGTATTGGGCGCAAAAGAAAAGTTTGATATCAGTTCGTATTTGGGTGATTTGTCTAGACCTGAACAAACGCAAGTTCACGCCTGTGCCATTGAAGAGACAGACACCTAGGTTGGGAGTTACGCCATTGGCGAGCGAACACGTGCTTTTTTAAAGGTGCAAGATGGTTGCGATTATAAATGTACCTATTGCACGATTCCACAAGCTCGTGGAATTTCACGAAGTGATACCTTAGACAATGTGATTCGCCAAGCAAAAGAGATTGTCAGTCAGGGGATCAAGGAAATTGTATTGACGGGGGTCAATATTGGTGACTATGGCAAGGGAGAGTTTGGCAATAAAAAGCACGAGCACACTTTTTTTGAATTGGTTCAAGCTCTTGATGATGTTGCGTGAATCGAGCGTGTTCGAATGTCATCTATCGAGCCCAACCTATTGTCCGATGAGTTAATCGACTTTGTTGCGCATGCACAGCGGTTTGTTCCCCACTTTCATTTTCCACTGCAAAGTGGGAATAACGAAATTTTGGGGCAAATGCGTCGGCGTTACCAGCGCGAATTGTATGTCGATCGAGTCAATCAAATCAAACGCTTGATGCCTGACGCTTGTATTGGAGTGGATGTCATTGTTGGTTTTCCCGTAGAATCAGATCAACACTTTTTAGACACCTATGCGTTTTTAGTTGACCTACCAGTATCTTACCTTCACGTTTTTTCCTAGTCCGAACGACCTAATACACCAGCTGCTGAGATGAAAAACCAGGT
>CAXRDL010000075.1:0-9815 GCA_964229535.1 Flavobacteriaceae bacterium
GGCCCATTGATGCAAAAATACACTTATTGTATCGATTTTGTGAACTGCTCTTTTTTTTGATAAAATGAAGTTATCTTTGAAAAAAATTTGCAAGATGAGTCAATTTCAAAATACCATTGAGGAAGCATGGGAAGACCGTGCACAATTAGCCGATAAAAACGTACAAGGAGCGATTCGTTCGGTGATCGATCAACTCGATAAGGGGGAGTTACGTGTTGCCGAACCAACAGCGGATGGGTGGCAAGTCAACGAGTGGGTAAAAAAAGCGGTCGTCTTGTACTTCCCCATTCAAGGTATGGAAACATTGCAAGCAGGACCCTTGGAATTTCATGACAAAATCCCATTAAAAACAGGATATAAAGAAAAAGGAGTTCGAGTTGTTCCCCATGCAGTGGCTCGCCATGGCGCATACATTTCTCCTGGAACGATCCTGATGCCGAGTTACGTCAATATCGGGGCCTATGTCGACAAGGGCACCATGGTTGACACTTGGGCAACGGTTGGGAGCTGTGCACAAATCGGCAAAAACGTTCATTTGAGTGGTGGTGTAGGTATCGGCGGGGTTTTGGAACCTCTTCAAGCTGCGCCTGTCATTATTGAGGACAATGCCTTCATCGGTTCTCGCTGCATTGTGGTTGAGGGCGTTCGAGTAGAAACAGAAGCTGTTCTCGGTGCAAATGTGGTACTCACTGCATCGACCAAAATTATTGACGTTACTGGTGATCAGCCCATCGAGTCGAAAGGTCTTGTACCTGCGCGCTCCGTTGTTATTCCTGGGAGTTATACCAAATCGTTTTCTGCAGGAGACTTCCAAGTGCCATGTGCGCTGATTATTGGAAAGCGGAAAGAAAGCACAGACAAAAAAACTTCGCTTAACGATGCCTTGCGAACCTATGATGTATCTGCTTAAGGGCACGAATTTGATCAGCTAAATCGCTTATGGTACTTCAAAACAGTCTGGACGCATTAAGCCGATCGGGGGTCATTTTGTTTCCCTCTGATACGGTTTTAGGGCTTGGCTGTGATGCGACAAATCAAGATGCCGTTAACACGATTTTTTTAATCAAAAACAGGCCGCAAAATAAATCTTTGATCGCTTTGGTTGCAGATATGGAGATGCTGACAACTTATGTCGAGATCATTCCGCAGTCGGTTCACGAGATATTAAAAGGCAATCGTTCGCCCACTACCATCGTGTATCCCAAGGCAAAAGAGATTGCCCCTATGGCCATGGCGGAAGATGGGTCGATGGCTTTTCGCATTCCGAAAAGCGGATTTGCACTGGACCTGGTCAAGTCATTTGGTAAACCCATCATTGCCACCTCAGCCAACCTCAGTGGTGAGCCCATCCCCGAAAATGAAAGTCAAGTAGATCGTCGTATTTTGGAGCAAGTTGACTATCTTGTACCTTTGAAATCAGATACTTATCCAGTCAATCCCTCAAGGATTATACAGTTGACAATTGACGGAAAAGCTAAAACGATACGCCCTTGACAACAAACGCAACTTTGCAAAAAGCATTTTCAGACCCAATGTTTACTGCTATTGGGGAAATCGCTGAACAGATGCAAACACGTGCTTTTGCCATAGGGGGTTGTGTTAGAGATGCCTTGTTGCAACGCAACCAATCCAAGGATATCGACATCGTTTGTGAAGGCAGCGGCATCGAATTGGCCAAAGCGGTTGCTGACCAACTCCCCAATTGCGGAAAAGTAAGCATTTATAAAAACTATGGAACAGCGATGGTGCGTGTTGGTTCTTATGAGCTTGAGTTTGTGGGTGCCCGAAAAGAGAGCTATAAAAAAAGTAGTCGAAATCCAGTCGTGGAAAGTGGCAGCTTGGAGGATGATCAAAAACGGAGAGACTTTACGGTCAATGCCATGGCGTTTGCCCTAAACCCAAAGGAGTTTGGAACATTGATTGACCCATTTGATGGTCTTGAAGATTTAGATAAAAAAGTCTTAAAAACCCCATTGACCGCTGCACAAACGTTCTCTGACGATCCCCTTCGTATGCTACGAGCTGTTCGTTTTGCTGCACAACTCGATTTTACAATTGACCCCTCAACAATGAAGTCCATCCGAATAATGGCTGAACGCATCGCAATCCTGTCACAGGAGCGGATCGTAGAGGAAATTCATAAAATTTTATTGACTCGAAAACCTTCTAAGGGGTTTTTGCTTTTGGATAAACTCGGCTTACTCCAACATATCTTTCCCGAACTCTGCTCATTGAAGGGAATTGAAGAGGTCGAGGGTCAACGGCATAAAGACAACTTTTATCACACTTTTGAAGTAGTGGACAACATTTGCCAAACCACCGACAACCTCTGGTTGCGATGGGCTGCTTTACTTCATGATATTGGAAAAGCACCCACCAAAAAGTTTAATCAAAAAATAGGTTGGACTTTCCACGGCCATGAATTTGTTGGAGCCAAGATGGTATATAAGCTGTTTAAACGACTCAAAATGCCCCTCAATGAAAAGATGAAATATGTACAAAAACTCGTCTTTATGAGCTCTCGCCCCATTGTGATTTCGGAAGAAATTGTGACTGATGCAGCTGTGCGACGCTTGGTCTTTGATACTGGGGAGCTGATCGATGATTTGTTGATACTTTGTGAGGCCGATATTACGACCAAAAATCCGCGACGGTTTGAAACCTATCACAACAACTTTAAAATTGTACGTCAAAAAATTATAGACGTCGAAGAAAAAGACAGAATTCGAAATTTTCAACCTCCTGTTGATGGAGATGAAATCATGAAAACTTTTGGGGTTGGTCCATGTCGTGAAATTGGGTTGATCAAAGAACATATCAAAGAAGCCATACTCGATGGTGAAATTCCAAATGAATATCAAGCTGCTCATGCAATGATGTTTAAAAAAGCAGAAGAGCTCGGCTTGCAACCAAAACAAAATACACATGAATAAGCCCGTATTTTCCTGGTCAACATGGGCATTATTGTCTGTTTATCTTGTGATTCTTGCAGGAGCAGTAGTACGCATGACAGGAAGCGGTATGGGCTGTCCAGACTGGCCAAAGTGTTTTGGCTACCTCATCCCCCCTACTGAGCGCAGTCAACTCGACTGGCAACCCAACAAAAACTATGAAAAGGGAAATGTAATTATTCTGGGTAACACCTTGCAGGTGGCAACCCAAACTTTCGAAAGTGGCAAAACTATCGACTTGGAAAATTGGGAGGCATACACCAAACACGATTACACAACGTTTAACGCGACACACACTTGGGTAGAGTTTATCAATCGCTTGCTTGGAGCGATCTCTGGTTTGATTGTACTCGGTTTATTTATCCGCAGTCTTTGGTGGATTCGAAAGCAGCCCTTGCTATCTCTCTTTTCGTTTTTTGCAGTAGTTGGAATGGGTGTACAAGCGTGGTTGGGAAAAACCGTCGTCGACTCCAACTTGCTTCCGAGCAAAATCTCCCTACATATGATCATGGCACTACTGATCGTCAGCGTATTGCTATTTGTGCGTGCAAAAAGTCATGGGAAACAAATTCAACAACCATCCAAAACTTTACTGATGCTGATTGTCGGATCTTTTACTTTGACACTGATCCAATTTGGACTCGGGGTTGACGTACGCCAGTTTATCGATTACCAAATCAAACAAGCAGGATCTAATGCTCCGCAACTATGGCTCGACCGTCCTGAAATCTCTTTTTACGTTCACCGTTCCTTGTCGCTTGTTGTTGTGGTGCTGAGCATCTGGATCTATAAACTAGTGATAAAAGAGGGTTTGGCACAAAAATATATTCAATTTATCATTGGGTGTATCCTTGCAGAAATCGCACTTGGTATTTTGATGTACTATGTTGATTTCCCTTGGGGAACACAACCCCTTCACTTACTCATTGCAGCCCTGTTGTTCAGTGCCCAATTGTACTGGTTATTCCGCATAAAAATTAAACCATATGATCTACCGATTTAGAATTGTTTTAGACGCAGAAGAAGATATTTTCAGAGACTTGGAGTTGGAAAGTAGCTCGACTTTCGAAGACTTACACAACGCCATTATTCAGTCTTTTGGTTTGAGTGGTCATGAAATGGCAACATTTTATGTCACCGATGATGAGTGGAATCAGGGAGAAGCCATTGCATTGACGGATATGTTCGAGGAGCCATCTCGATTGATGGAGCAAACCGCCCTTAACGATATTTTTACAGAGGAGCAAAAAACAGCACTCTACGTCTATGACTTTTTAAATATGTGGACCTTTTTTGTCACTTGTGTTGAAGAAGCCGAATCCGTCTCTGGTGTGAGTTATCCCCACCTTGTCTTTAGCCATGGTATTGTTCCCGATGAGGCACCACCCAAACAGTATGAACAAGCTGATGAAGAATCATCTGATACGGATCATGAAAGTTGGGAGGATAATGGCTATCCAGATGATGAGTGGTACTAACTCTCTCTGAGCATTTCGTGATTTTCGTAATTTCGTTTTACAAATTCAAAAGCAGCACGTACAATCCCACCCATATTAAAACTGTTTTTAAAGTTTTTATCTGGGATATACTCGTAGATTTCAGACTTTAACTGCTGGACATTCTCTGTTGTTGAGAGTTCATCTTTTAGCATGCACTTCATCAATTGGGTAAGGCGACTCTCCGAACTGAGTATGCGCTTGGCGATAATCGCCCGTTCTTCGATTTTGTATTGATTGACAGCATGTTTATCCAGAAGTGTACGTACCAATTCGACCATGGGAAAGTTTTCCTTAAAAAATTGTGGGCGATAGACCTTTAGCTTGGCCTCATAAGACTGCTGGTCAAAATCGATTGCTCGGATTTTATAAACAACCTGATCAAAATCGTGAGTTGGGACAATCACATAATTATAGGAACGCATGTCGCCCAACAAGCGAATCATGCACCGTTCGTTGAACTTTACAAACTGTTTGGCGATTTGACTCTTTTCGCTTTGTGAACATTTGGGCAGATAGTCCTTAATAAACTCATCACCGGGAATACCTGCGATATGTTCTTCCACCAAGGTGTCTTCACAAACCAAAAAATTGAGATTATATGGCGAAAGCATATGCTCAAACTCCAAACCGTAGGCACGAGAAGCATCTGCCTTTTTCACATAGAAATAAGTAAAGTTATCGTTCAAAATGTTTCGAATCTTGATTCGAAATGGTTTTGAATTTCCAAAAGTGCAATAGTCAACAGCGTCCACATTTAAAAACCGTAATACATCTGTGCTTCCGTCGGAGAGCAAAAGCGTGTAGATGCGTTTAAGGTTGTCTTCGATTTCATTGCGCTCACTATCATTGTAAAAAACACGAACCCAAAGGGAGTCGTTATCATTTTTATCCATCACAGCTACGGAACCAGAAAAACGCATCAAGTCTTGATAGAAGATTGGGAAAGTGGCCGTTCGGTTATAATGTGTGAGGTAATCGCTCAAAAACGGACTAATCCGATAGCTCGGTTTTTTAGTTGTGATCAATTTGTCATTAGACGCCATTTTACAAAAGTAATGGCTTTTGCGCAATCTAAAGAACAATATGAATTGAGCGGTGCCTGAATTTGTGGTATTTTTGTTTGCTATGAAGTTTCACATTGTTTCCGATTTTAAGCCAACGGGGGATCAACCAGAGGCCATTCGACAGCTCGTGGAGGGATTGGAAAGCCGTGATCGATTTCAAACCTTGTTGGGCGTTACTGGCTCAGGAAAAACCTTTACAGTTGCCAATGTGATCGAAAAGGTGCAACGACCCACCTTGGTTCTTGCGCACAACAAAACTCTCGCTGCGCAGTTGTATGCGGAGTTTAAGCAGTTTTTTCCTGAAAATGCTGTTGAGTACTTTGTTTCATACTACGACTATTACCAGCCAGAGGCCTATATACCCACAACGGGAACCTATATCGAAAAGGACTTATCGATCAACGAAGAAATCGAAAAACTCAGACTAAGCACGACTTCTTCTCTTCTGTCGGGACGTCGGGATGTATTGGTCGTTGCATCTGTTTCTTGTTTGTATGGGATTGGCAATCCGATTGAATTTCGAAAAAACATCATCGGGGTTGAAGTGGGACAAGTCATCGCAAGAACAGCATTTTTACATCGACTCGTGCAAAGTCTTTATGCTCGAACGACTGCCGATTTTTTACATGGAACTTTTCGTGTCAAAGGAGATATTGTAGATATTTTTCCGAGTTATGCAGATCATGCATTTAAAATCCATTTTTTTGGCGATGAAATTGAGGCGATTGAATGCTTTGACCCGATCAACAATAGCATCAAAGAAAAGTTTGATAAACTCACCATTTATCCTGCGAATATGTTTGTGACTTCACCCGACGTATTGCAAAATGCCATTCACCAAATTCAGGATGATTTGGTCGCACAAGTGGGTTATTTTAAAGAAATCGGAAAGCATTTGGAAGCCACAAGATTAGAGGAACGAACCAACTTTGACTTGGAGATGATTCGGGAATTGGGCTATTGCTCGGGTATCGAAAATTATTCTCGATATATCGATGGTCGCGCTCCTGGAACACGTCCATTTTGTCTGTTGGATTACTTTCCAGATGATTATTTGATGATCGTTGACGAAAGTCATGTGACCCTATCGCAGGTGCATGCCATGTATGGCGGTGATCGTAGTCGAAAAGAAAATCTAGTGGAATACGGCTTTCGACTCCCTGCCGCTATGGATAACCGACCATTGAAATATGAAGAGTTTGAAACCCTTCAAAATCAAGTGATTTATGTGAGCGCGACGCCCGCTGACTATGAATTGGAACAAACAGAGGGAGTGTATGTCGAACAAATCATTCGTCCAACTGGGCTACTTGACCCGATCATTGAAGTCAGGCCAAGTCAAAACCAAATTGATGATTTGGTCGAAGAAATACAAGTTCGTGCTGAGGCAGATGAGCGGGTTTTGGTCACAACACTGACCAAGCGCATGGCGGAAGAACTCACCAAATACCTATCGCGGATTTCGATTCGATGTCGTTATATCCACAGTGATATTGATACGTTGGAACGCGTGGAAATCATGCAAGACTTACGCCGTGGATTGTTTGATGTTCTTATCGGGGTCAACCTACTTCGGGAGGGATTAGACTTGCCAGAAGTTTCATTAGTTGCGATTATCGATGCAGATAAAGAAGGGTTTTTGCGATCTGCACGCTCACTCACCCAAACGGTAGGTCGAGCAGCCAGACATTTGAATGGAAAAGCCATTATGTATGCGGATACCATTACCAAGAGCATGCAAAAAACAATGGATGAGACCAACTATCGTCGGGAAAAACAACTCGCATTTAACGAAAAACACGGCATCACACCTACTCCACTTAACAAAGGCGTTGACCAGGTCTTTGGCTATGAAACTGAAAAACCAAATGAAATCCAACATGCTGCAGAACCAGAAATGGAATATTTGACCATTGATCAGATTCAGAAGCTCATCCGTGAGACTCGAAAAGCCATGGAAACCGCCGCAAAAGAGCTTGATTTTGTTGAAGCTGCACGACTTCGAGATCGAATGAAAAGTTTTCAAGACTTTCTGAAAAATAGAAGTATTTGATTTTTTTGTTGAAATAACATTCAACAAAAATGTATATATTTGGTTGTCATTAACCAAATCTTATCGATTATGAACAATAACATCAAAAACAACGAAGCACCTATCCTTATTCCTAAAGACAGCTATGTAGAGGGATATATCAAATCCGTAAAGTCAATTCGACTAGAATGTGCGTTTCATGGGACTATACTGACAAAAAGCAAGGTCATTGTTGACAAAGCATCGGCAGTTACTAGAGATATAATTTGTGAAAATTTGATGCTTTTTGGAAGGGTAAAGGGAAATGTATTTTGCTCGGGAAGAGTAACCTTGAATGAGGGCTCATCTGTCGAAGGTAAAATTTATGCCTCTGCTTTTACAAGCTTAACAGAGACCGATTCTAATTTTATCGTACAAATTCCCAAAAAAAGTGTTCTCGATAAAGTCAGAGGACTATTAGAAGATGTGACGACTGAAGTTGGTTTATCTAAAGATATTTTGCTTTCAACAATACGGGAAACCTTTTATGAACATGTCTTTGCACGTAAGACCAATCCAGATGATTTGATCAGCCATGAGTTTACCCAGCAGAAAAAAGTTGTCAAGCCCAAAGTAAAAACAATTATTGCTAACGGAGAAAATTCAGCTCCTGTTGTAAAAAAATCACAACTTGTAAAATAAAAAAACCAGCCCGTGGGCTGGTTTTAAATTAGCGAATTTCGATTCGTTTTTTGGGTTCTGGAATCGCTTCTTTTCGTTTGGGAAGAACGATGGAAAGTAAGCCGTTTTTGTAATTGGCTTTGATGCTTTTCGTGTCAATCGTTTCTGGAATCCGAAAACTGCGTGTAAAGGATGCATAGTCAAACTCTCTACGTGTGAACTGTGTATCGTCTTCCACTATTTCATTTTCAGAAGTGGTTGAAATGGTTAAGGTGTCTTCTTCCAACTCCACATCGAAGTCTTTTTTTTCCTTACCTGGCGCAACCAGCTCTAAATGAAAAGCATTGTCTTTCTCTGTGATATTTACCGCAGGGGTTTGATGCGTTCTCGGTGCCAAGTCAATCCCAAAATCACGTGTGAAAAACTCGTCAAATAAGGAAGGAAACCAAGGTGTTGTTTTACGTATAATATTCATTACTTTAATTTTTAAGTTCAACAACCCTTAATCAAATTACGAACCAAATGAATATTAATGTCATAATGGCATGTTTTCACGGTATTTCAATGACAAATTGTCTTTCTATCGAAGAACCTCTTGCACCTTATCGGCAGCTTCTTGGAACAAAACAGCACTGTGCACAGCTAATCCCGAGTTGTCAATCAACTCTTTAGCAATATCTGCATTGGTGCCTTGCAGACGAACGATAATAGGAACCTGAATCGTGTCGCCCATATTTTTATAGGCATCTACAATGCCCTGGGCGACGCGGTCGCAACGAACGATCCCCCCAAAGATATTCACCAAAATCGCTTTGACTTTAGGGTCTTTGAGAATCAATCGAAAAGCCGTTTCGACTCGTGCGGCATCAGCCGTGCCACCAACATCTAAGAAATTTGCCGGTTCTCCACCCGCTTGTTTGATCAAATCCATGGTAGCCATGGCCAGACCAGCACCGTTGACCATACAGCCTACATTACCATCGAGAGCCACGTAGTTGAGCCCAACTTCTTTGGCCTCCACTTCAACGGGATTCTCCTCTCGAAAATCGCGAAGTGCCTGATAATCTTTATGACGGAATAGCGCATTGTCATCTAAAGATACTTTGGCGTCAACCGCTAAAATTTTATCATCTGATGTCTTTAACACGGGATTGATCTCAAAAAGAGATGAATCAGACTGTACATAGGCGGTGTAAAGTGCAGTTACAAAACGTAACATCTCCTTAAACCCATTGCCCGAAAGACCCAGATTAAACGCGACACGACGTGCCTGAAAAGGCATCAAGCCAACTGCAGGGTCTACATCTTCCGTAAATATCAAATGTGGGGTTTCCTCTGCAACGGTCTCAATGTCCACTCCACCCTCTGTCGAATACATAATCATATTCCGACCCGTAGAGCGATTCAACAAAACGGACATATAATATTCCTCTGGTTCAGAATCCCCAGGGTAATAGACATCCTCAGTAATCAAAACTTGATGGACACGCTTGCCTTCCGGAGGGGTTTGTGGAGTCACCAAATCCATCCCCAGAATACTGCCAGCCACTTCCTCGACCTTGTCGATTCCTTTGGCGAGCTTCACACCACCGCCTTTGCCACGGCCCCC
>CAXRDL010000076.1:0-11810 GCA_964229535.1 Flavobacteriaceae bacterium
TTCCTTTTGCGGTGCTTTCCCCCAAGTGATCTATTTTTGCACCATGGTACTGGAATATACTTTGGAAGAGATCGATCGTGTTGCCAATCAACTCATCGATTCGTTTACGCATTCCATAGTCGCCATGAGCGGTCAAATGGGAAGTGGTAAGACCACACTGGTTCAAGCGATCGTTTACCAATTGGGAAGTGATGAAATCGTGAGTAGCCCAACCTTTGGACTGGTTCATGAGTACAATATTCCCAATGGAAAGCTCATTCACATGGATTTGTATCGTTTGGAACAGGAGAGTGAGCTTGAACAGCTCGGTTTTGACGATTACATCTCCACTGGTAATTTGTGTTTGATCGAGTGGCCAGAACTAGCTGCCAAGCACATTCAAGGTGGGTGTCACCACTTGAATATCGAATGGGTAAATGATCACAAACGCAAATTGAATTTCAAATGAGTTTTTTAAAACGCTTGTCGTACTATCTCGGTGGATTTTCGGTTGGTATTGTATTGTTAGTCTTCTTTTTGAGTGGTAAAAACACGCGTTGCACTTATACGCCTGATGCAAGAGTGATCAATGATTTTTCCAAAAAAGAATGGGTTTTTAACACGCCCTCCAATGACAGCATTGACCGAAGTCAGTTTTTAAAAGGCGGTGACATTGTTTTTTCCAAAAGCCGGGTTGGACTTGACAGTTGCAATGTATATCGACTGCTACTTCCCCATGCAGTTTATGATGTTCAGAATTGCGATAGTATTGCTTATTTCACCGTTCGTTAGCCAAAGCTCTTCGCTTTAATTCTCTTTGTAATCGCATAAGTTCTCTAGATGTTTGTCCTGCTATGGCCGTGTTTTCTTCTGCTCGTCTTGCGAGATAAGGAATCAATTTATCCATGGGGCCAAATGGCACAAACTTGACCACATTATACCCTTTATCGGCTAGAACAAAACTGATGTAATCACTCATGCCGAGCAATTGACTAAACCATATTCGATCGTCGTTTGGTTTGATCTTGTATTGATCCATGAGATTGATGGCCTGAATCATACTTTCTTCGTTATGTGATCCCAACACAATTGCGATATTGGCAAGATGCTTGATGCAGTAATCCACTGCAGTGTGATAACTCATATCCGTTTCGGCTTTGGAGGCGCAAATGGGACTGGAAAGACCGTGTTTTTGAGCGATTTTGCGTTCTTTTTCCATATAGGCGCCACGAACGAGCTTGACTCCGAGATAAAATGAATCCTGAATGGCTAGCATGTGCATCTGTTTCAATCGTTGATTTCCATCTACCAAATACAATTGTACGGTATTATACACCACCGCTTTGTTGTGATTAAACTCCCGCATCAAATCCATTACCAGTTGATCGGTTGCAATTTGCATACGGTATTCTTCGGCATCGACTAGCAAAGCAACCCCATGTTCCTGCGCGGTTTGGCAACAGGAACGAAATCGATTGATAGTTCTATTCCAAGCGATTTGTTCTTCTGCATTCAGCGATTGTTTGGCATTTATTTTTTGAAATAAATGCTTGTGACCAAACGAGGTTGGCTTACAAACGCTAAAGGGGATGTCATTTGTTTTGGCGGCGTGTGTAATCAGCTTTTGCACAATCTCACAGTTTGTGTCGAACTCGCTTTCAGTAGAGCTGTCTTCAATGGCATAATTGAGATAAGAATGCACCCCATAGTTGGAAAGCGAAACAACCGTAGATTCGCATGCTTGTAGGGATGTACCTGCATAAAATGGACGAAACAACCAGCGTTGAAGATGTTGTATTCCTAGAAATTGGATATACCCAAAGCGTTTCATTAGCTGAATTCCGAGTTTTGAAATTCTTTGGTTTGACATCAACCGAAACAAACGCACCAATTGTCTGAGTTCCTTTGTTGAACGATGCGAAAAAGCGGAATCATGATTGTTAAATATATCACGCATATAATCCAAACTGTTTGTTTTACAACATTTAAAAATAAAACATTTGGGTTACTTTTGCACCATGGCTAAAAAAAAGATTGACAAACCATCGATTAGCACAATACTTTACACGGAGAAAGGCTGGAATCGCCTTGACGAAACAGTCGGGTCAAACCAGTATACTTCAATCTTTGTACTCACTGATAGTAACACCAAGCGACACTGCTTACCCCTATTTGACAATCACTTTCAGCACGCTTACACCCTACTGACTATGGAAGCTGGTGAAACCAACAAGCATCTGGCGACTTGCGAAGATTTGTGGGCTTCACTATCCGATCAAGGAGCGGATCGCAATAGCTTGTTGATCAATCTTGGCGGTGGCGTCGTTACTGATTTGGGGGGCTTTGTCGCCTGCACCTATAAACGAGGAATAGATTTTATCAATATTCCCACCTCACTGCTCGCCATGGTCGATGCCTCAGTTGGCGGAAAAACTGGTGTGGATTTTCAAGGATTAAAAAACCAAATCGGAATCATTAAAGAGCCAGCGTTTGTTGTGATTGATGACGTCTTTTTACAAACGCTACCCCTAGACGAGCGCAGAAGCGGATATGCCGAAATGCTAAAACATGGACTCATAGCAGATGCAGATTATTTCTCGCTGTTGTCGTCAAAATCTATTGACATAAACGCTCAAATGACAGATCATATCCGTCACTCGGTCAGCATTAAAAGTCAAGTGGTTACCGAAGACCCTTTTGAACAGGGTTTGCGCAAAATTCTCAACTACGGTCACACTTTAGGACACGCGATTGAGACCCATTTCCTTGAGCATCCAACTAAAAAACGCTTGTTGCATGGTGAGGCCATTGCGATAGGTATGGTGATGGAAGCCGAGCTGTCGTGCCGTACCACAAATTTGACAGTGGAAGAGCGCGATCAAATCAAAACCGTCTTTTCATCGATATACGAGCCTGTCTCGTTTGCAGAAAGCGATGTGATTGCAATCAAAGGACTACTAAAGCACGATAAGAAAAATCAATCGAATCAAGTGCGCTTTGTACTGCTACAAGTCATCGGTAAACCTGTTATCGATTGTCTGGTTAGCGAGGAGGATATCAACGCTGCCTTTCAGTTTTACGCTGACTAAGCAGAATTTCGACTGGCATTGATATTTCCAAATAGCGAGCGGGTTACCATTTTTTCAAGGATTTCATGACTCCCCTTTTGATGTAGTTTACCCAATGCATACTGCTGTATAGTCAACAATGGCAGCACGATTTTTTCACGCATCATAATCGATGCTTTTCCAGCTGGCTCATTTTCCATCAATTCTGACTGTCCAGTGAGCTTTAGCAAGTATTTTTTGGATCGTTGGTATTCCGCATAAATCTGATCCCAAAACGCACCGTACTCTGGATCGTTTTGCATATAGGCAGTGAGTTTGAAAAACGATTTGGTCAAACTCATCATGGAGTTATACACCAATGTTCTAAAGAAAGCGTTGTTTTGATACAAATCCAACACCTGGTCAAAGCGCCCCGACTCCTCGAATTTTTCCAAAGCCAGACCCACACCATAAAATCCAGGTACGTTTTGCTTTAGCTGACTCCAACTCCCGACAAATGGTATTGCACGAAGGGCTGAAAAATCCAACGACTTGGATTTCCCTCTTTTAGTCGGACGGCTACCGATATTGGTTTTGGCGTAAAACTTCAAGGTGCTCATATGCTCCAAATAAGGCAAAAAATTTGGATGAGACTTAAAATCTTGATAGGCCTGATAACTTATTTCGGCAAGTTCATCCATGGTTTGACGATCTTCAACAGACAACTCCGACGAGCTGCTATTAAAAACACGGTTGGCAATCCCTGAGCTTAAAAGTTGTTCGAGGTTGTACTGGCAAGAATTGACCGTACCAAAGTTCGAACTGATCGTTTGCCCTTGAACGGTGATTTGAATTTCATCCGATTCGATGCTATCTCCCAACGATGCATAAAACTGATGGGTGTTTCCACCGCCACGTGCTGGTGGTCCACCCCGACCGTCAAAGAACAAGGCCTTAATCCCATGCTTTCGGGAAACTTCGGTAAGCTCTTCCTTGGCACGGAAAATACTCCAATTCGCCATCAGATAACCACCATCTTTTGTGCCGTCTGAAAATCCGAGCATGATGGTTTGCTTGTCGCCTCTTGTTCGCAAGTGATTTCGATAGGTAGGATTACTATACACGATATCCATCACCTTAGGTGCGATACTCAAATCGGTAATGGTTTCAAAAAGCGGCGCCACATCAACAGTGGGTGCTTCCCAATTGCTCAGGCGGATCATCGCAAAGACTTCAAATATATTTTGTGCGGTTTGGTTGTTGCTAATGATATATCGATGGCAACCGAGTTGTCCGTTTTTCGTTTGAATCTCTTGCATGGCGCGAATCGATCCAAGGGTTTTGTTGACGAGTTCGTCAGAAAAACTATTTGGAGATAAGTCTCCTTTGAGTGTGGTTAGAAATTCAATTTTCCCCGCTTCATCAAGTTGTAAATAATCCACATCCTTGTTGACTACGCCTTGCTTTTGAGCGCCTTTGAGCAAAGTCATAAAGGCCTCGTGGTGGACACGCGAATCTTGACGGATATCCAAACTGGCAAAGTGATAACCAAAGGTATTGACCTTATTGAGCAAGGCATCGACTTCTTTGGCAAACATCCCATGATAATCCGACACCAAAAGTTCGTGAATCTGTTCTAGCTTCACGGTCAAATCGGCAAGGGATATTTCGGGTTGTTCTTTTTTGCTAAAGATGCTGTTATACAACTTTGTTTCGATGTCAGCAGCGATATCCTCTACACCTTTAAAGGTGAGTCTTCTTCGTAATTTACGGATATCACGATAATAGTTCCGAATCACATTGCTACGCAGTCCCTGAGCCGTTTTCAGTGTGATATCTGTGGTGACAAAGGGGTTTCCGTCTCGATCTCCACCAGGCCAAAATCCGAGATTGATCAATGGATTTACAAAGTCTTCCTTATCGAAAATGTTGTTTTTGATATACTGATGGATGTTGCTGACCGAGTGATAAAAAACATGCTCCAAATACCACATCAAGCTTTTTGCTTCGTCAAGTGGCGTTGGCTTTTCTTTCTTAAAAAAAGGAGTTCTACCGAGTTGGGCGAGCAAAATTTTGATGGAAGGCAAATCATTGGCCTTAATGGCAGTTGACAAATCTGTAATAATCCCGAGAACGGAACCCGGATAAAACTGTGTCGGGTGGGCAGTGAGTACTGGGCGTACTCTAAAATTGTTCAGATAATCTTTTAATGCTCCCGTTTTTGATTTTTCTGCGGCCTCTTCTTTTGAGCTTCTCAAGGTTCCCCGTCCACTAAAATTATTAATTTCTGTAAAGGCGGCATCTTCAATGGCATCGAAAAGCACAACCTGACGTTCGATAAATTGAATCAATCGAAACAAGGTGTCGATATTGTCTTTTTCGGAGTTATTTGGGTAGTATTGTTCAAAAAACTCCTCTATAATTTCAATTGGATTTTTGTTCTGATCAAATCCAAGTGCACAAAATTCTGCAAAGAAAGGAAGGAGCGTAGAGGTTTTCGAGATATGGGAGTATGGAAGTGTGGAAAACACACTATTATACAGGTTGAATCTCGAAATAACCTCGTTTTCGAAGCGTTCTAATTTTGTTTTTTGTGCCATTGATGAATTGTCATTTAAAAAAAACCCTCAAACTTGTGGTAAGAGGGTTGTATATATGTGTTTACCGTCTTACAGTTCTTGGAAAATGGTGTGCATCAAGCGTTTTTTGTCATTGATGCTTTCTTCTAACGAAATCATGGTTTCCGTACGCAAAATTCCATCGATATCGTCAATTGAGAAAATGATTTCTTTGGCATGCTCCGTACTTTTTGCACGGACCTTGCAATAGATGTTAAACTTTCCAGTCGTGATGTGCGCTACCGTAACATTCGGAATTTCGGAAAGACGCTCCAAAACATATTTAGTCTGATGGGTTTTCTCAAGATAAATTCCGATGTAAGCAATAAACGAATAGCCCAATTTTTTATAGTCCAGAGACAAGGATGAACCCTTAATAATCCCTGCATCTTCCATTTTCTTTACACGGACATGGACAGTTCCCGCTGAAATCAAGAGCTTTTTGGCAATGTCGGTAAAAGGGGTGCGCATGTTATCGATCAGAATATCAAGGATTTGGTGATCGATTTCGTCCAATTTTACTTTATTCATATTATTTTTTTTGCAAATAAAGTAAAAATTCTTTGAATTATATGTATCCTAAACGCTATTTTATTGTAAATCGTATTATAAATCCAACGTATTCAACACATTTTGTGCGGATTCTTCGATTTTAAAGTCAATCCTGTTTAATTTTTCACAATTGGGCTCAATATGACCATGGTAGTTCGATAAATCCCCAGCAGCGGCAAAAACCGCTTGAAAAGCGATGGAATCGTTTTGTAAAACCTCTTGATACTGCAACCCAACATCCCCTCTTTGCTGACTGCCTTTCTCCATAAAACTTACATCTCGCAAAAGAAAGTCGAAAAAGATCTTTTGATTCTCTGGGATGGAGTGATAAACCGACAAGTTGGCAAAAGTAGAGCTGGCAATGGCTTCAAGCGCCAATATATAGGCGTAAAACACATATTCTCGAGTTTGCGCACGGCTGTAGTCGTCTGGGTAGTGTCCCGCTTCGATCAACAGCGTTGGAACGCCAGCAGACTGAAAGGCATCCCCTACGCAGTTGGGGTTAAAACTGTCGTCAAAACGACCAATTTGCGGTCCGATCAACGGCTGAAGCCCTACAAAGATGGTACTTGCCAACTGTGCAGCCAAGGTTCGACACGGATTATAATTTCGATCTTGATCAAAAGCAGGAGCCAATAAGGATACTGTGGCTGGTTTGCCATTTACGCCAAATATCGTACGCTGATCGTGTAGATTAAACGCAAAGTCAGGGGAGAATTGATCAAATTCCTCTCGCAACACACGACTTTCGATCTGACTCAAGTCTATTGCGTCTCGGTTTAAATCCACTTGATTGGCGTTTACACGCGTATACGCCTTTGCTCCATCGGGATTGAGAATGGGAATGATGGAAAGCTGAAGATTATCGAGCCAATCCGGGTTGGTATTGAGGAAACGAAGGAGATCAAACAAGCTTTTCGTTGTTGTGGACTCGTTTCCATGCATTTGCGACCAAATCAACACCTTAGTGCTCCCTGTACCCATACGAATGCGGTAAATGGGCAAACCAGACGTACTATGACCAATTATCGAGTGATTGTAATCGGACAGCAAGGGCTCAATATGGGTATTGGTAATATATCGACCCGCTAATTTGGATTCTGCGACAGACGAATATGGCGGAAATGGATTCATATACAATTTTCGTTTGCAAATGTAAACAGAATGCAAGTTACAAAAGTAAACTTTCGGTTGTTACATTTGTATAAGGTTTAAATCAAAATGAACTCTCAAATGTTACAGTTGTATATTATTTTATTGAAATAATATCTAACTGCATATTTATTAGTAAGTTAAATAAATAAAGTGAAGTAAAAATTGAAGTTTATAGGCTTCGAATTGTATCAAAATAAAGTGTATATTTACATAATTCTGTTTAAAGTAACGAATAGTTTACATTTGTAATATGGAGGAAATTGTCAAACGGATTACGCAAATTTTGGAGGAACAACAGCTGAGCTCTTCTGCTTTTGCAGACACCATAGGCGTACAGCGGTCTTCCATTTCGCATGTCTTGTCTGGACGAAACAAACCCAGCTTGGAGTTTATCCTAAAGACAGTTCGTGCGTTTCCCGCCTACTCTACCGATTGGTTGTTGTTTGGCAAATCGCCTGAATCCCCAGTCACCTACCCAGAACCCATTGAGCAGGCATCATCTTCAACAGTTCAAGAAATGGCATTTACTGATAGCCCCATGACAGAAGAAAATCCAACAGTACCCGCTTCAACTTCCAAATCACAAGCTGAAATCGACAAGATTGTTTTGCTATATAAAGATGGGCGTTTTACAGATTACATCCCCAAAAATGATTAATTTTGCAGTTAAAATCTGCTATGCGTCAGTTTTGCCGTTTTGTAATCATCTTTATTCTCTTTACTGCTTGTTATCCAACTGAGCGGAATTGTAAACCCTTTCAAACTGGTTCATTCAGCTTTTACACGGTTGTTGATGGCGACACCCTTTCCAGTCGTTTTGTGCGCAACGACTCCATCGAAATCGATTATTTCTTCGCCACTCCCGACACTGCCAACATCCGTTGGGTCAGTGATTGCGAGTGTATTGTCACCAAACGAAACCCTCTCACCTTTCAAGAGGCTAAAGCCGTTCAAATGAAAATCCTATCTACATTTGAAGATGGCTATATCTTTGAATATAACCTAGTCGGTGACCGCTCCAATGTCCAGCGCGGACGTGTGACGAGGGAGTTGGACTAAGGCAAATCACTTTCTCGGTCTCATTTGTATATTTGGGAGTCGATCCCTAAAAAATCAATCCATGACAAAACGACTTATTCTTATCACGGGTGGCTCTAGTGGGATTGGTAAGGCCACTGCTGCTGCTCTCCATGCCCAAGGGGATTTCGTGCTGCTACAAGCCCGAAACCTTGAGAAACTTCAAGCTGCAGCGCACGATATTGACCCGACTGGCAAACGCATACATTATTACTCCACCGATTTGACTGCTCCACGTGATGTAGAAGCTTCTGCTGAGACAATTGTCAAAAAACACGGCCTTCCCGATTGTATCATCAATTGCGCTGGGGAAGGCGAATGGCTATCCGTTTTGGAATCCAATCCCGATCATTACGCCCAAACCATCGCTTCTCCCTATTTGGCAACAGCACTCACTTGTAAGGTCTTTTATGATCTGATGAAAGAGAGAGGGTCTGGGCATTTTATCATTATCAATTCAGCAGTGGCCTATTTTTCATTCCCAGGTGCGACTGGTTATATCCCGTCACGCTGGGCCTTATTGGGCTTTTCCAAAGCGCTTCAAGCAGACTTGCACAATACGGACTTTACCGTGTCTTCGGTTGTTTTTGGCAAGGTGGACACCCCCTATTTTAGCAACAATCCCATCAGTGAAAGTCGAATTCCCAAAATAGCAGATTGGCTCATCCCCACCCTCACTGCCCAACAAGCAGGACAACGCATCGCAAAAACAGTAAATCACCCAAAATCTGAGGTTCTTGCTCCCTTTATGCTGGGTGTTCTGGTAGTGCTCAATCGGTTTTTTCCAGCGAGTTTTAGATGGTTACTCCGCATCACGGGCTATAAACGTCCCTTATAATTCCAAGCTGATTTGGGAGTTGCCTTCCTCATCTTGGTCAACAGTTTCGGGGTCTTCCACTTCAATATCGGCAGGAGTTTCTTCCACAGGCTTTTCATAGGGCAAAGCTTCCAACACATTAAATTGCTTTACCTTGTCTGTAGTGACTTGGTTGCCGAGTGCTTTAATGCCTTTCACAGAAATAAAATCTTCAAATACAAGTCGCTGAGGGGGCTTGGGGTCTTTCCCTCTGGGCTTGGCGAACTCAATCTCAAACACAGGTCTGTGATCCGTACTGATCAATTCCAGATGGTTTTGCTTGCCTTCTTTGATAAAACTCTCTTCCCGATCGGCAGATTCAATGAGAAAACGCTTGCCAAAATAACGCTCCTTCACACCGTCAAAATAGATTACGGATATCGGTTTGGTCGGCTCCCATTTTTCTAAAATCAGCATATCCTCTGGAAAATGCATATTGAGGTCTGGAATACTGGTTTTGATCAATCCGAACTGGGTGGCAATCAACAAACGGTCATCCCCTCGGAATGCCCCGACCAAGTCTCCGCGTCCATCGACATTGAGGCGACCTACCGTTTCATCAAACCAAATATCACGAGGTTTTAGAGTAGAAACCCCTTCTTCCTTCAATTCAATACGTTTTACGGTGTATTTTGTAACCGTATTTCCACGAACCCCTCTTGATTTGATATCCAAATCCGCAAAATCGAGATCCCATTTCAGTTTTTTGATACTTCCCGACTGTCGCAATAAGACCGTTACGATCTCGGCCTCCCCATTCGGATTGGCAGAAAAATAAAACACCTTGGACTGGGCTTTTCCATTGGTCAGATCATAGGATTTGTCTCGAGTCACTCCAGTTACTGGGAATCGCTTCATATAGGTTGTACCGCCTCGTCCATCTCTGTAAATCATATTGTAGATGGTGCGGTCGTCTTTCTTTTTAAATACAGCTACATGAATGATATTTTTTCCAATAAAGGTTTTGGACTCAACCTTGGTTACGGTCATCTTCCCATCTTCGGTAAAGACGATGATATCATCGATATCGGCACAGTCGGTTACGTATTCATCCCTGCGGAGTGAAGTCCCTACAAAGCCCTCTTCTCTGTTGACATAGAGCTTGGTATTGCGAATCACCACTTTTTTGGCATCTACATCGTCAAACACACGAATTTCGGTTTTGCGCTCACGCCCTTTACCGTATGTCTTTTTGAGATGCGTGAAATAACTGATCGCAAAGTCTGTCAAATTGGCGAGGTCATGCTTGACTTGCGTCAAATCGGCTTCTAAGGCATCGATACGCTGTTGGGCTTTGTCCAGATCAAATTTGGAAATGCGTTTAATACGGATTTCGGTCAAGCGAACCACATCGTCGTCATTGACCTCTCGCTTCAAATGGCCAATATGCGGAGTTAAGCCCTTGTGAATGGCTTGAATCACACCCTCCCAAGTTTCTTGTTCTTCGATATCTCGATAAATACGCTTTTCGATAAAGATGCGCTCAAGAGATGCAAAGTGCCACTGCTCTTCGAGTTCAGCTTTTTTGACAAGGAGTTCTTGTTCCAAAATCGAAACGGTATTGTCTGTCGATCGGCGTAACATCTCGCTCACCCCGATAAAGAGGGGCTTGTTGTCCTCGATGATACAGCCTAAGGGAGAAATGGAGGTTTCACAAGCGGTAAACGCAAAAAGGGCATCAATCGTTTTATCTGGTGAAATGTTGGGTGGCAAGTGAATCAGAATTTCAACCTCAGCAGCGGTATTGTCCTCAATACGCTTGATCTTGATCTTTCCTTTATCGTTGGCCTTTAAGATCGAATCGATTAGCGATGAGGTCGTTGTGCTAAATGGAATTTGACGAATCACCAAGGTATTTTTATCCAGTTGAGCGACTTTGGCACGCACACGAATTTTACCCCCTCGCAACCCATCACTATACTGCCCCACATCCATCACGCCACCTGTCGGAAAATCGGGATGCAATTCAAATCGCTTTGCTTTCAGGTGCTTAATCGATGCATCGATCAGTTCGATAAAGTTGTGCGGTAGAATTTTGGTGGAAAGTCCAACGGCAATCCCTTCCCCACCTTGTGCGAGCAGCAATGGAAATTTTACCGGGAGATGAATCGGCTCCTTTTTTCGTCCGTCATACGACAATTGCCATTGTGTGACTTTAGGGCTATAAACAACTTCTAGGGCGAATTTGGACAAGCGTGCCTCGATATATCGAGAGGCAGCAGCACTATCGCCAGTGAGAATGTTTCCCCAGTTTCCTTGGGTGTCAATCAACAAGTCTTTTTGCCCGATTTGCACCATGGCATCAGAGATACTCGCATCTCCGTGCGGATGGTATTGCATGGTATGTCCAACAATATTGGCCACTTTGTTATAGCGCCCATCGTCCAACTCACGCATCGAATGCAATATGCGTCTTTGTACGGGCTTGAGTCCATCCGCTATGGCAGGTACAGCACGCTCCAATATCACATAGGAAGCATAGTCCAAGAACCAATCCTTGTACATGCCCGTTACCTTGACTAAGGT
>CAXRDL010000077.1:0-20313 GCA_964229535.1 Flavobacteriaceae bacterium
CCCACAACCATTAAGCTGAGGGAGACAATTTTTAGATTTTTAGAAAATTGATACATATTCTTACTTTGTTAATTGCCCTCGGAGATGCATCACGTGTTGGGTGATTTGCCAACGCTCTTCCGCATCGATTAAACTTGCATGTGATCCCATCGCGTTTTTGCCATACATCAGTACGTGATACACGCTACCTTCCGTGATTTCACGATCGGCATAGCTTGGGATTCCTAAAAACTTTTCTCGTTTCATCAAGATACCTTGTCCGTCGCCTTTCGAACCATGACATACCGCACAATAGATAGCGTATAGCTCTTTTCCTTCTGCACGGTGTGCCTCCGTTTCTTCAAGTGGCGAACGGAGTTCGGCCTTGGCCAATTCGTAACCCTCATTGGTATTTGGATAATCATAGGGTTGCCATCCTCGTGGGATTGAACCCGCAACAGGCAGTTGAGCCGCAGTTCCATTGGCAAAAGGTGCCTCGGCATAGGTGTCATAACCAACGGACTCATACATATCTGGGAAATACTGATAGTTGGGCTGTGATGGATCAAAGCATGATGTCATACTCAACAATGCCAATCCACAGATGATAAGACTTCCGATTCTTCTCATGATTCCCCCTTTTTATCTTGTACTTTTACCTCAATCGCACCTGTTTTTTTTAACAAGGTGACGAGTTTCTTTTCATTGTCTCCCACGGCAACCTCCATCAAAAACTTGTCGTCAGTGGTAGCTGGCATTGGGTTTTCTGCTTTCTTAAAAGGCCAAAGTCGACTGCGTAAATAGAAGGTAATCACCATCAAGTGAGCAGCGAAGAAAATGGTCATCTCAAATAAAACAGGTACAAATGCTGGCACGTTTTCGAGATAGGAAAAACTGGGTTTCCCGCCGATATTTTGTGGCCAGTCTTCGATCATAATGTAATTGGTCAGCCAAATGGCAACCGATAATCCCAAGCAACCAAAGATAAAGGATGCAATCGCAATGCGCGTAGGTGCAAGCCCCATCGCCTTATCCAAACCGTGTACTGGAAATGGCGTAAAAACCTCTTCAATATGATGATTCGCTGCTTTGACGTCTTTGACAGCGTGTAGCAACACGTCATCATCATCGTAAATGGCATGGATTACTTTATTACTCATCGCTTGTTGTTTTTTTGTATTTGTCACCCGAGGACTTCAATATCGATTTGACCTCTGCCTGCGCAATCACGGGGAAGGTGCGGGCATAGAGTAAAAACAGGACAAAGAAGAAACCAATTGTTCCAATAAATATCCCAATATCTACGAAGGTTGGTGAAAACATCGTCCAAGATGATGGGAGGTAGTCTCGGTGTAGGGAAGTCACAATGATCACAAAGCGCTCAAACCACATCCCGATATTGACCACAATCGAAATGATAAACGAGAACATGATGCTCGTTCGCAATTTTTTAAACCACATAAACTGTGGAGAGAATACGTTACAGGTCATCATCGCCCAATATGCCCACCAATAAGGCCCTGTTGCTCGGTTGAGGAAGGCATATTGTTCGTATTCAACTCCCGAATACCAAGCAATAAACAATTCTGTGATATAGGCCACCCCAACAATAGAACCTGTAATCATAATCACAATATTCATCAGTTCGATATGCTGAATGGTGATATAGTTTTCAAGGTTGATGACCTTGCGCATGATAATCAATAAGGTTTGCACCATCGCAAAGCCAGAAAAAATCGCCCCAGCGACAAAGTAGGGCGGGAAAATCGTTGTGTGCCAGCCCGGAATGACTGAGGTTGCAAAGTCAAAAGATACAATGGTGTGTACCGAAAGTACAAGCGGCGTTGCAAGACCTGCCAATACAAGAGACACCTCTTCAAATCGTTGCCAATCTTTGGCACGTCCACTCCAACCAAAGCTCAGGAGCCCGTAGATTTTCTTTTGAAATGGCTTGACCGCACGATCTCGAATCATGGCAAAGTCAGGTAAAAGTCCCGTCCACCAGAATACGAGCGATACAGACAAATAAGTCGAAATCGCAAATACATCCCAAAGCAGTGGAGAGTTAAAGTTGACCCATAATGATCCAAATTGATTTGGAATGGGCAATACCCAATACGCCAACCAAGGGCGCCCCATGTGAATAATAGGGAACAGTCCCGCTTGGATCACGGAAAAAATGGTCATTGCCTCTGCTGATCGGTTGATTGCCATACGCCATTTTTGACGAAATAGCAGCAGTACAGCAGAGATTAAGGTTCCTGCGTGTCCGATTCCAACCCACCATACAAAGTTGGTGATATCCCAAGCCCAACCAACGGTTTTGTTGAGTCCCCAAACGCCAATTCCTGTTGAGATGGTGTAAATAATACAGCCAATTCCCCACAAAAAGGCAACCAAAGCGATGCTAAAAACAATCCACCATTGCTTATTCGCTTTGCCCTCTACGGGTGCAACGATATCAACCGTCACATCGTGATAGGATTTATTCCCTGTAACTAGCGGTTTTCGTATTGGTGCTTCGTAATGCGAGGCCATAGTTTTTTCTTTATGATGTCTCTGTATTTCTAACTTTTACTTGGTACTGCACATTTGGTTTTGTCCCCACGCTTTCCAAAAGGTGATACATTCGATCACTTTCCAAGGACTTGGCAACACGACTCGTTTTGTCGTTGATGTCACCAAAAGTAATGGCTCCTGTTGCACATGCGCTTGAGCATGCCGTTTGGAATTCCCCATCAACAATATCACGTCCTTCTAGCTTGGCGTCCAAAATCGTTTTTTGTGTTTTCTGAATACACAACGAACATTTTTCCATCACTCCACGCGAACGAACAACCACATCTGGATTGAGAACCATACGGCCCAAGTCGTTATTCATGTGGAAATCAAACTCATCGTTGTGATTGTATAGGAACCAGTTGAAACGTCTGACTTTATACGGGCAGTTATTGGCACAATAACGAGTCCCTACGCAACGGTTGTATGCCATGTGGTTTTGACCTTGACGACCATGCGAAGTCGCTGCCACTGGGCAAACCGTTTCACAAGGTGCATGGTTACAATGCTGACACATAATCGGCTGGAAGGTTACCTGTGGATTTGCCGATGGCTCTTCCAAAGAACTAAAGGTCGTCAGAGACTCTCCCAATCCACTGATTTCGTTTACCGTATTGTTGTCGCCCTCAAAAGTGTCTTCCGAAGAATAGTATCGGTCAATCCGCAGCCAGTGCATATCGCGCGACTTGCGAATCTCCCGTTTTCCAACGACCGGCACATTGTTTTCGGCATGACAG
This sequence comes from Flavobacteriaceae bacterium, assembly GCA_964229535.1. Lineage (GTDB taxonomy): Bacteria > Bacteroidota > Bacteroidia > Flavobacteriales > Flavobacteriaceae > UBA724. Next base: position 3,276 of record CAXRDL010000077.1, read on the forward strand.
GCCACTACACATGCGCCACAACCCGTACAGGCATTCAGGTCAATCGATAAGTTGAAGTGATGTCCAACTGAACGGTCAAACTGATCCCATATATCAACCTCTGGAGAAGTAACTACAGTTTCAATATGGTTTTTGCTCACCACAGGAACTGCGTTGTAGTCATTTCTGTCCTTGGTGTTAAAAATTTCGAGTGTGGTTTCCTTGACGATGTCTTCCCGACCCATCAAGGTATTCTGTAACTGAGTACAAGCAAACTCATGTGTGCCATCTACCGCTTCTATGCTTACTGGCTGAACGCTAGAGAAGTCATTATATAATGTATAGGCATTGGCACCTATTTGCATTTCAGACTTCACCCCAGCTTGTTTGCCATAGCCAAATGCCAATCCAACGGTTCCTTTGGCTTGACCGGGCTGAATGAGTACAGGCACCGTTAGTGAAGAGGACCCAACTGTAATTTTTGCAAGACCTCCATTTAGCGAACCATCTGATTGGGTTTCATTCCACAGACCGAGTGCATCAGCATCCGACTTGGATACGGTGAGATAATTGTCCCAAGTAACACGGGTAATCGGATCGGGAAGCTCATGAAGCCAAGGGTTATTGGCTTGTTGACCGTCTCCGATTCCTGTTTTGGTGTAAAGGTTGAGGGTGTATCCGTCTTGCTTGGCCGCAGAGAGTGAACGCACTGCATCAGCAACTGAGTCACGGTACTGATTTTGTTTTGATGAGGAGTTCCCAACGTAAAATCCATCGTGTAAGGTCTTATTCCACGACTTGCCATTGAGGATATTTTGCTCCCAATAGGATCGCAACTCGTCTCTATAGGTTGTGTCTTTATCGAGCCAAGTGAGCAATACATCCTGAAATTGCTTGGTGTCAAACAAAGGACGAATCGTCGGCTGTGTGAGTCCGAAGTGGTTGGTTTTGAATTCCACATCACCCCAAGACTCTAGGTAATGCGGTGTTGCTGCTACCCATTGTGCTTTGGATGCCGTCTCATCGTTTTTCATACTGAAAGACAAGGAGAATTTGGCTTTGTTTAGACCTGCAGCAAACTGCTCGCCATTGGCAAGGGTATATACTGGATTCAAGCCAGCAGTGATAATCCCTTGAACCACTCCGCTGTTGAGGTCATCAACAAGCTGGGTGAGTTGGTCTGCACTGCCTTGGCGGACGGTCGTCGTGTGTTGGGTGTCAATCACAACAGACCCTAATTTTTCATTGATTGCAAGTGTAATGCGTTGGGCTTCCACACTTGGTAAACCCGTGATTACAACTGCTTTTTTCCCTGCTTTACGCAAATGCTTAGCGGTTACTTTAGCCATATCTTGAATGGCTTTCTCTCCACTTGCTTGTCCGTTTGTCAGCTCGGAATAAAGCGCTGCAAGTACTTGTTTTTGTTGGGCAGCAGACATGGGCACGCGCTTGTCAGCAGCGGCTCCAGAAAGCGTCATGTTTGCTTCAAACTGGAAATGGGTTGACATCTTTGCCTTTCCGTTCTTTTTGACGGGAACACGGGTTTTGACATACCCTGGTGCATGTCCTCCTCCTTGCCAGTCTCCAATGAGATCTGCGTCAAAGGAAACGATTGTTTCCGCTTTTGAAAAATCATAGGTGGGCAGTGCACGCTGACCATAGGCCTTTTCAAAAGCGTCTAGTGCATGCGATGATGAAACCGCATCATAGGCAATGTGCTTGATGTTTTTATACTTGGCGGTAAGCTGATCGATCAACGCCTGAGTCGAAGGGCTGGCAAACGACTGGGTCAGTAAGACCACTTGTGCGCCTTCGGCTTGTAAATTGTCGAGTTGTTGACGGCTTTGTCCGAGGAGTGTCGCCCAACTGACAGGACTTCCGGACTGGGTAGGGCCTTGTAATCGGAAAGTATCATATAGCGACAGTACAGAAGCTTGTACACGAGCATTCGCACGGTAGCTGGCAGGAGCATCTGTGTTATTTTCAACTTTGATTGGTCTTCCTTCACGTGTTTTTACGAGAATGCTTGCCATATCAAAACCATCCGCAATGGTGGTTGCGTAAAAATTTGAAATCCCCGGGCGAATCTCTTCAGGTTGCACGACATAGGGAATGGACTTGTGAACAGGACCCTCACAAGCAGCTAACGAGGCGGCGGCAGTACTAAAACCAACATATTTGAGAAAATCTCGTCTGTTCGTTTTGGAATCATTCATCACCTGATCATCACCCAAAAAGGCATCTTCAGGAAGTTTTTCAACAAACTCACGCCCCTTGAGATCCTCGACAAACGCATTGTTGTTGTCTAACTCCGCTGTGCTTTTCCAATAATTCTTTTGGTTTGCCATCGTTGCTTTAGATTAGTAGTGACACTTTCCACACTCTAAACCACCCATTTGGGCGATTGTGAGTTTTTCGACACCATATTTTTTTGAGAGTTCCGCATGGATTTTCTCATAATACTCATTGTTTTCCAAATCGACATTCGACTCCCTATGACAGTCGATACACCATCCCATTGTGAGTGGGGAGTGCTGATACATGATTTCCATTTCTTCCACTGGCCCATGACACTTTTGGCACTCAATACCTGCGACGTCAACGTGCTGTGCGTGGTTGAAGTACACAAAGTCGGGTAGGTTGTGGATACGTACCCATTTCACGGGTTGAGTTTCTCCTGTATAACGCTGATTTTCTTCATCCCAACCAACGGCTTTGTATAACTTTTTGATTTCGTTTGTGTAGAATTCTTTTGTGTATCCTTTTTCCAAATCTTCTTCCCCATTGTACTCTGCAATATTCATGTGACAGTTCATACACACATTGAGAGAAGGAATTCCTGAATGCTTAGAAACACGGGCAGAGGAGTGGCAATACTTACACTCGATTTCGTTATCTCCAGAGTGGATTTTGTGAGAATAATGGATGGGTTGTACAGGCATATATCCTTGATCAATTCCCACTTGCATTAGATATCCATAGGCAAAGAAAGCACTCGAAAAGAGTAATACAATCACCGTGCTAAACACCAAAAAGGAATTGTTGATGTAGACTTCCCAAAGCGGTTTGCGTTTTGGGGTGGTTTTTTCGACTTCCACTCCGTTTGCACTCGCAATTTTTCGCAGCGTTTTGGTTACCAAAAAGAGCATCACCACAAGGATGATAAGCACCAACACCAACACCCCCAAAAGCAAAGTTGAAGTGGTATTGTCTCCACCACTAGCGGCTGTGGTTGCTACCGCAGCTGGAACGGCAGGTGCAGGTGGTGTGTAATCGGTATAAGCAAGGATATTGTCAATGTCTTCATTGCTCAACTGCGGGAAGGCAGTCATCACAGACTTGTTATACTCCTCATAAATCGCCACAGCTTGCGGATCACCGGACTTGACCATGGCCATGGAATTCTTGATCCAAGAATAAAGCCATTCTTTTTCGTACTTCTGAGAAACACCCGCTAAGGCAGGTCCGACAGCGCGTTTGTTGAGCTTGTGACAGGCTGCACAGTTCATATTGAAAAGGGATTTCCCTTTATCGACATCTGGTTCTTGTGCGTAAGTTGGAAAGGTGAAGGCAATAGCCAACACGAGGGAAAGTAGAACGCGAACTTGGGGAACATTTAGGCGAAAAAACCTGATCATGTTTTGGTTTTGGTAGTCAAGGAAAATACCTTGGTTTTTACGCTTACAAAATTACGTTACAAACCCCATTTTAAAAACTTTAAAACCTCTTGAATTATAAATTTATATTTATTCTAAATTACTTAACTAAATACCTCATTATCATATGATTATAAACTTTTTGTTTTGTGGTAATTAAACAAAATTTAATAAATAATTGCAGGAATTTAATAGCAATCTTTTATTTGCAAACTATGTTGTATTTAAAGCCCATTTGTTTTGTGATTTTGTTTGTGTTTGCGTCTTCACTTCACGCACAAGACAACGCATTGGTTGTTAAAACCCCTCAAAATCTTGACGATGTACTCGAGCGCAAGTTGTCCTTGGACAAAAAGCGATTGGCAAAAAACCAGTACACCATTCAAATTTTTTCTGGGAATTACGAGGCTGCAAGAGTCTATTTGGACTCTTTTTCGAATGCCTTTCCAAGTCGCTATGCCAAACTCTCTTTTGAAACTCCGAACTACAAAATCCGTGTTGGTAAATTCGCGACACGTCTGGAAGGAATCCAAACGCTTGATACACTACGGGTGAAATTTCCTGAGGCCTTTCTGCTTAAGCCCTAGGTTTACTTGAGTTTTTTCTTGACAGCTACCTCGATATAGGCCTCGATTGTATCTCCGATTTTGATGTCGTTGTAGTCTTTGATCTGTAACCCACAATCGTAACCTTTAGTAACCTCTTTCACGTCATCCTTAAATCGCTTGAGGGATGCAAGGGCGCCAGTGTAAACGACAACGCCTTCGCGCACAATGCGCACCATTGAGTTTCGTGTGATTTTGCCATCCATAACCATACAACCAGCGATGGTACCCACACGAGAAATTTTATAAGTTTCACGGATTTCAACATTTCCTTGAACCTCTTCTTTCATGTCTGGAGACAAGAGTCCCTCCATGGCGTCTTTAAGATCATTGATCGCGTCGTAAATGATGGAGTAACTCCGCACATCAATTTCTTCTTTGTCTGCCAATTGTCTGGCGGTACCCACAGGTCGCACATTAAAGCCAACGATAATGGCGTCGGAAGCGGAAGCCAAAAGCACATCCGACTCCGTGATGGCACCAACTCCTTTATGGATAATATTGACCTGAATTTCTTCGTTAGATAATTTTTGGAAGGAATCTGTCAATGCCTCAACCGAGCCGTCAACATCTCCTTTCAAGATGATATTGAGTTCTTTAAAATCGCCTAGGGCAATTCGTCTGCCGATTTCATCCAAAGTGATATGGCGTTGAGTACGAACCGATTGCTCTCGCACCAATTGGGTGCGCTTGGCAGCAATTTGTTTGGCTTCTTTTTCTTCAACAAATACATTAAAACGGTCGCCTGCAGTGGGTGCTCCGTCTAACCCAAGAAGGGATACTGGTGTTGATGGCCCTGCTTCAGACACTTCATTCCCGCGTTCGTCTTGCATTGCACGTACTTTACCACTGTGTTGACCCGCAAGAATATAGTCTCCAATTCGCAGCGTACCCGCTTGCACGATTATAGTCGATACATATCCACGACCCTTGTCCAAAAAGGCCTCAACAACCGTTCCTTGCGCCGCTTTTGAAGGGTTTGCCTTGAGTTCTAATAGCTCTGCTTCAAGCATTACTTTTTCGAGAAGTTCAGAAATTCCTGTTCCTTGTTTTGCGGAAACGTCATGCGATTGGATTTTACCACCCCAATCTTCAACGAGCAGATTCATCGCTGATAGACCCTCTTTAATTTTGTCTGGATTTGCGTTTGGGCTATCGATTTTATTGATCGCAAAGACAATCGGTACAGAAGCTGCTTGCGCATGGCTAATCGCTTCTTTGGTCTGTGGCATGATGTCGTCATCTGCAGCGATAACGATGATGACCAAGTCGGTTACCTGAGTTCCGCGTGCACGCATGGCAGTAAATGCCTCGTGACCCGGGGTGTCCAAAAAGGTGATTTTTTGTCCGCTTTCCAGATTTACACTGTATGCCCCAATGTGCTGGGTAATCCCTCCCGATTCGTCAGCGGTTACATTTGTTTTTCGAATATAGTCAAGCAAAGAGGTTTTTCCGTGATCGACATGACCCATCACGGTCACAATTGGCGCACGAGTCACCAAATCATCTGGGTTGTCCTCTGGCTCGTCGATTGTTTCTTCGATATCTGCAGTGACAAACTCAACGGTATAGCCGAATTCCTCCGCCACGATTGACAAGGTTTCTGCATCCAGTCTCTGGTTCATGGTCACCATGATCCCCAGCGTCATACAGGCAGAAATAATTTCTGTTGAGCTGATATCCATCATCGTTGCAATCTCACCGACAGTCACAAACTCTGTAACCTTGAGCAACTTGCTATCCGCCTCAACCTGGGCTGCATCCTCTTCAGATTTTTGACGGTGTGAGTCTCTCTTTTCGCGGCGGTATTTTGCACCTTTTGATTTGGCGGTTTTGCCTTGTAATTTTTCTAGGGTCTCCCGAATCTGCTTTTGGATTTCTTCATCGCTTGGCTCTTCATGAGTGGGCTCGTTTTGCCGTTTTGGTTTGGGCTTGTTTTGTTGCCCTCCACCAGGACTCGTATTCTTTGTGATTCGTTTGCGACGTCGTTTGCGATCGTTGTTATCAGCACTCGGCTTTGTTTCTTTTTTCTCAAACTTTTTGAGATCAATTTTGTCCCCTGCTATTTTTAGTCCCGTCAGCTTTTTGTACTGCGTAGTGACCTTTTCTGTATCAGCTGTAGCTGTTTTTTCTGGTTCAGCTTGCTTTTGCTCAGTCGGCTTTTCTGGAGTGGGTTTTGCTACGGGCTCTGCGACTGGTTCTTCCGTTTTTGTTGGTTCAGCTTTGGGAGTTTCCGTACTTTTTTCAACCTTGACTTCCGCTTCGGGTTTTGGTGTAGGATCTAAATCAATTTTACCAACTTGACGGAGACCCTTGAGCTCGGTACGCGCCTGAACAACTTGGGTTTTTGCCTCTTGCTCTTCTTCGATTCGCTGGCGAATGGCTTCTTTTTCTTTGCGCTTTTCTTCGCTCACCTCTTCTGAAGCTTCCTTTTTGTTTCGATCGGTCTGAAAAGCATCGACCAACAGTTGGTATTCCGCCTGGGAAATTTTGGACGTAGGGCGTGCTTCTATCTCAAAACCATGTTCTCCCAACTGCTCTACAGCGCGGTCTAAGGAAATGTTTAACTCGCGGAGAACCTTATTGATTCGTATGGTTTTGACTTCAGACATATTGTATATTGGTGTTCAAAAATAGGGATTTCAATCCGTTAACTCGAAAATTCTGCGTTTAATATGTTGCGGACTTCGACAACGGTTTCCTCTTCTAAGTCCGTTCGTTTGACCAAATCCTCGACCTCTTGCTCCAAAACACTCTTGGCCGTATCCAGTCCAACCTTGCGAAACTCTTCGATAATCCATCCTTCGATTTCATCAGAAAACTCCGTAAGCTCAACATCTTCCTCTGCCCCTTCACGGTACACATCGATCTCATAACCCGTGAGTTGACCTGCTAGACGAATATTGAATCCACCTCGACCAATTGCTTTTGAAACTTCTGAAGGATCCATATATACTTCTACGGCCTTCTTTTCTTCGTCGATTGTCATATTGGTGATTTTAGCGGGACTCAATGCACGCGTAATCATCAACTGATTGTTGTTGGTATAATTGATCACATCGATATTTTCATTCCCAAGCTCACGGACAATTCCATGAATTCGAGACCCTTTCATCCCTACACAAGCACCGACAGGATCGATACGGTCGTCGTAAGAATCCACCGCAACTTTTGCTTTTTCTCCAGGAACGCGAACCACTTTTTTGACGGTAATCAAACCATCAAACACTTCTGGAATTTCTTGTTCAAATAGTTTTTCCAAAAATTTTGGAGCAGTGCGAGACATCACAATACTCGGCTTGGCGCCCATGAGCTCTACACTTTCAATCACACCCCGAACGCTATCGCCCTTGCGGAAAAAGTCTGAAGGGATTTGACGGTCTTTTGGCAAGATGATTTCGTTTCCATCATCATCGATCAAAATCACAACACGACTGCGCACGTGGTGCACCTCGGCGGTATAAATCTCCCCGACGAGTTCGATAAATTGTTTGTAGATAATCGTATTATCATGCTCATGAATTCGTGCAATCAGGTTTTGACGAAGGGAAAGGATCGATCGACGACCCAAATCCGAAAGTTTAACTTCTTCAGACACGTCTTCACCAACTTCAAAGTCGGGCTCAATTTTTCGTGCTTCTTTCAGTTCGATTTCTTCATTTTCGTCTTCGACTTGTCCATCTTCGACCACGACGCGATTGCGCCAGATTTCCAAATCTCCTTTGTCAGGGTTGATGATAATGTCAAAATTGTCATCGGTGCCAAACTTACGCTTGAGCGTATTGCGAAACACCTCTTCCAAAATGGACATGAGGGTCACACGGTCGATCAGTTTGTCATCTTTAAACTGCGAGAACGATTCGATTAATGCGAGATTTTCCATTGTGTATTACTTAAATTGGATTTGAACGGTTGCTTTTTCGATTTGATTATAGGGGACTTGCAATTGTTTAACCACGGTGTGTTTTCCCTTGCCGATTGGTTTGGGTTCACGAGCTTTCCACTCCAAAGTGATTTGATCATCATCTGCCTGCGTGAGTGTGGCCTTAAAATTGTCATTGTCTATGGTGTGTACCGCCAGTTTTCTGCCGATATTTTTTTTGTATTGACGTACCATTTGCAACGGATGGGTCGCACCTGCCGAGCTCACCTCCAACGAAAAGTCATGTACTTCCCTGTCGAGTTGATGTTCGATGTGACGGCTCACTTTGATGCATTGCTCCAAAGAAACCCCATTGTCCCCGTCGAGTACCACCTGAACTCTCGATTGATCGTCGATGTGTAGATCAATCAAAAACAAATCGGGTTGTAACGACAAGGCCTCCGCTAACAATTTCAGTATCTTTTCTTTAAACTCCATCTAAAAAAAAAGGGGACCTTTTGAGTCTCCCAATGGTTGATCAGAATGTTTTGCAAATATAATTGTTTTAAAATTCTTACCCAAATCATATTGTCAGATAGTTTCTTCCTGTATTTCTACGCAAACTTTTTCTAACTCATTGAAATTCATACATTCGCAACTATGGAAGCTTATGCCAATGCCTTGTTGATTGCCATTCCCGCCTTTATGGTGTTGATGCTGACGGAATTGATTTATGGCTATGCGACAGGCAAACAAAACTATGTATTTATGGATACCATTTCTAGTTTGAGCTCGGGACTGACAAATATCCTTAAAGACACGCTTGGTTTGGTTGTGATTTTGGTTTCCTATCCTTGGTTGAGTCAACAGCTTGCCATCACCCAGATCGAAGCGGATCTTTGGCTTTACCTCACTGCCTTTATCTGTATCGATTTTGCGTCTTACTGGTCGCATCGTCTCAATCACAAAATCAATTTTTTCTGGAACCAACACATCATTCACCACAGCAGTGAAGAGTTCAATATGGCCTGTGCGCTACGCCAAAGCATTTCCAATATTCTTGGTTATGGTGCCTTGTTTATGATTCCCGCTGCTGTTCTGGGAATTCCGCAAGAGGTGATTGCCATTTTGGCACCCCTTCATCTCTTTGGGCAGTTTTGGTATCACACCCAACACATTGGCAAGCTCGGGTGGTTGGAGTATATCATTGTGACCCCATCTCAGCACCGCGTTCATCATGCCATCAACCCCATATATATTGACAAAAACCTCAGTGCCATTTTTTGTGTTTGGGACCGCATGTTTGGCACCTTTCAGGAAGAACTCGATGACGAGCCACCTGTCTATGGCGTGCTCAAGCCCGTGCAGTCCTGGAATCCGCTATGGATCAACTTTCAGCACCTATGGGGACTCGCCCTCGATGCTTGGCACACCAAACGGTGGAGGGATAAATTCCGCTTGTGGTTGATGCCCACTGGCTGGCGACCCGAAGATGTCAAGCAATCGCACCCAAAGACGGTGATTACCGACGTAACCCAACAACAAAAATATGCACCCCACTATAAGCGTTCCCTCGCATACTGGGCATTGTTTCACTTTTGCGCGACCATGGGGTTACTGCTGCTGATGCTCTATCACTTTGGGGACTTATCCCCTGTGCATGCCACTGCCATTGGCGTGGCTTTGTTTGCCGCCATTTTTGGATACACCAGTGTGATGGATCAATACAAATGGAGTATCGGGTTTGAGTGGTTTCGAATCGCCATCTCCTTTGTTGTGCTCCAATGGGTATTGGCAACCATTTCGCCTATTCTTTACTGGGCTTGGATGGGCTATTTGGTCGTTTCCAGTCTGGCCTTGGTCTCTATGCTGTGGCGAGAACGCATGCTGATACAGACCGAATCTTAAATTGGTATAGGCGTTGTTTGTGAATCGTGAACAGTGAATCGAGGTTTTTTGTCATGCCTCCCTTCACTAGGAGTGAAAAAGCAAAGGGAATAAAAAAATCCCGTCTGTTTAGACGGGATTCTCTTTGTTGGCCTACTAGGGATCGAACCTAGACTCTTCTGAACCAAAATCAGACGTGTTGCCAGTTACACCATAGGCCAATAGCGCTGCAAAAATAAAACAAAGTTTGATAATGCCAATAGTTCTATTTTGATTTCTCAACACAATGAGAATGTTGTACATTCGTAACTCCAAAAACCACAAATGAATTTTCGCGTCTGGAATCTGAGATTGGGTTGGTTTGCTTTTGCGATTTCACTCCTCTCCTACTTGCTCACTGTCGAACCCACTGCAAGTTATTGGGACTGTAGCGAATATATCGCTACCGCTGCCAAGTTGCAAGTTGGTCACCCACCGGGTGCTCCATTTTTTCAAATGGTTGGAGCGGTGTTTGCAATCCTCGCTCCCCATGCGGAATATATCGCTCTATCAGTCAATATGATGTCGGTATTAGCGAGCAGCTTTACGGTCTTGTTTTTGTTTTGGACGATTACAGGGATTGCACGTCGTTTGGTGCGCGAACAAGTCGATGATAATCACACCCAAATCCTGGTTTTAATCGCCGGACTTGTCGGTGCTCTTGGGTTTGCATACACCGATAGTTTTTGGTTCAACGCCGTTGAGGCAGAAGTTTATGCCATGGCAAGTTGTATCCTATCTATCCTCTTTTGGCTTGGGCTACGCTGGGAAGCCGATATGGACAAGCCACGCGGCGATCGCTGGTTGGTGCTAATTGCTTTTGTTGTTGGTCTTTCCTTTGGCGTGCATTTTATGGGGCTTTTGACCATACCTGCCATCGGGATGTTATACTATTTTAAAACCACAGAGACCGTGACGATAAAAGGATTTGTGTTGGCCAATGTCCTATCCGTAGCGGTTTTGCTTTTTATATTTAAACTCCTCCTACCGAGCACACTTGCCTATTTTGGCTATGCCGAAGTGTTTTTTGTCAATCAAATTGGCTTGCCTTTTCACTCGGGAACCATTGCCGCTGCACTTTCACTCGTTGCGTTTTTTGTGTACACCCTCCAACTCACACACCGCAAAAGCTGGGTACAACTCAATACCGGACTTCTTTGCATCTTATTTATTCTTGTTGGGTTTTCGTCATGGCTGATGCTGCCCATTCGTGCCAATGCGAACACAGTGATCAATGAAAACGCACCCGCAGATGCGCGTGCATTGCTGGCCTATTACAACCTTGAACAATATCCTGATACCCATTTGTTTTATGGACCGATGTTTACCGATATGTATGCTGGGCAGGACGAAAACACACCTTATGTTGACGCTAAGCCCAAATACGAAAAAGATGAGAAAACAGGTCGGTATATTATTGTTAATGAGTGGGAAAATGCGCAAATCAATAGCAACAGCAAGCACGAAGGTATATTGCCGAGAATGTGGAGCAGTGGGAATGCAACCAACTATATGACCTACTACGGTACGGTTGACTTTGATGTCAAGCCCGAGTACCGGAACGAAGAAGGTCTTGTGGAGGTAGTAAACTCGTTTATCAGCGAGTGGAACGAAGGTCGAGCAGATGTAGAAGAGTATCACAATTTCCTAACGACTTATGCTGCCTATCTCGACATCGAAAAGCCCTCGTTTTTTGACAACCTCCGCTATATGTTTGACTTCCAAATGGGGTATATGTATTGGCGGTACTTTATGTGGAATTTCTCTGGTCGCCAAAACGATCTTCAAGGAAAGCTAGACCCCGTCAATGGCAACTGGATCAGTGGGATCCCATTGATTGACAACTGGCGTTTGGGTCCACAAGATAAGTTGCCTAGCGAACTGGCCAACAACAAAGGGAAAAACAAATACTATATGTTGCCCTTGCTGATGGGGATTTTGGGATTTGCTTTTTTATATCGCAAAGACCCCAAACGGTTTTGGGTGATGCTATTGCTGTTTTTGTTTACGGGACTGGCGCTTAAAGTCTATCTCAACGAACGGGTTTTTGAACCTCGTGAGCGTGACTATGCCTTGGTTGGTTCGTTTTATGCCTTTAGTATTTTCATTGGTTTGGGGGTACTTGCCCTTTCCGAACGAATCCAGTCCTTTCTTCGACCACGACTAGCCGTTCCCATTGTTGGGGTATTGAGCTTGCTCTGTGTGCCTGTATTGCTTGCCTCCGAAAACTGGGACGATCATGACCGCTCGGGTCGGTATACCGCACAGTCAACCGCAAAGGCCTATCTGGACTCTGTGGAAGAAGATGTCGATGCCATGATTTTTACCATTGGAGATAATGACACCTTTGCCATTTGGTATGCACAAGAAATTGAAGGATATCGAACGGATGTGCGTAGCATCAATACCCAACTTCTGGCAACAGACTGGTATATCGATCAACTCAAACGACTCACCTACACCAGCTCGCCGATCCCTTCTCAACTCGAGCATCGGCAATATGCCTATGGCGTTCGAGACTATATCAAACACGAGGCACTTCTAGACTCGGTTCGTTGGTCATTGAATGACTTTATGCGGTGGGTGAGTAGTGACCAACCGCGGACGCAGTATAAATTTCTCCTCGAACAATATGACGTTTCAACAACTAATATCCCCAAGTCAACCCAACAAATGATCTATTATCCGACCAACCAAATTCGGGTGCCAGTCAATAAAGAAAATGTATTAAAAAGCGGAGTGGTCAAGCCCGAGGACGCAGAACTTATTGTCGATTATATCGATATCGATCTTCCCACATCAGGGTTATACAAAAACCGATTGATGATGCTCGACATTCTGCACAATAACGACTGGGAGCGACCGATTTATTTTACAGGAGGCAGCTATGACGATAGCGAGTATTTTTGGATGAAAGACTATTTGCAACTCGATGGTTTGGTGTATAAACTCGTGCCAATCAAGACCCCTATTGATCCAAACAATCCCTACCAAATGTGTCGAATAGATGCCAATCAGATGTATGATATTGTGATGAAATGGGACTGGGGAAATTCTGATAGCCCAGACATTTATCACGATCCAGAAACGAGAAAAAACAGCATTTCTTTCCGATCGAATATCACACGATTGGCCAATGCATTAATTGAAGACAAACAAGTCGAAAAAGCAATCACTGTCCTCGACCTGGCCATGGACAAAATGCCGATTGAGACCTTTGGCTATTACAGCTTGGTTACCCCTATAGCGAGTGCCTATTATCGTGCAGGAGCCACAGAAAAAGCCCAACAGATTGTGCAAAAGTTAGCAGCTGGCTATCATGAATATATGCGCTACTATGCCCAGTGGGACAATGACGACCAGTTGGCGCTTATGGAAGACCTCGTCGGAAATGTGGAGCGGTACAAAAGTTTGTTGACCGAAGTTGTTCAAGCCAGAGATTACGAAACCCTAGCTGCCATATACAATCAATTCTACGAGTCGATATTGCCGTTTAGCTATATATATGGTAAGTATGACTTCTACACCGAGCTCACCCCATTTGTTGCTGGCTTATATGCAGCTGATCAACTGGAATTGGCGCGAGAGCTCAGTGGACATATCGCCCAGCAATACATCGATCTGCTCAATCGTTTTTTGACCCTAGAGAAGGAGCAATTGACGTATTTTGAAATGGAAATTGGCATTGAAGTCGAGGCCTATAAAAGCTTGGTATCTACCATCAAGCGAAACGAAACAGATTCTGAAGTTGTTGAGAAGGTGCAAAGCACCTATACGGAAACAGTTGGTCAGTTTAGTTTTCTCGACTAGACAAAGTCTTTCATCAGTGAAATAATGGTGTTGGCATCTTGACCGCCACTTTGTCGCCAGACCATTTCTCCGCCTTTATATATCATTAAAGTTGGCAATCCGCGCACACGAAGTGCTTCAGAAAGTTTAGGGTTTTTTTCGACATCGATTTTGATGACTTTACCCTGGTCACCCATGGCAGCAGCTACGTCACGCAACACCGCATGCATCTCCCCAGAAGACTCATCCAAATCGGAATAAAAATTGAGGAGGATCGGGATTTTCGCATCAATAATGTCACCAAATTTTGACATAACGAGACTTTTTTTACACCATCAGGTCTTGCTAAAATAGTATTTTGTTCTAAAATGAACTGAATTGACATAAAATGCCAATATAGATGAGAATGCAATCCAAGACATTTTCGTTAAATCGTTCGCATAATAATTCCTATTTTTGGGTTCCAACCATGGCAAAGAACAAAAAACTATTCCTACTTGACGCTTACGCCTTGATTTTTAGAGGATACTATGCGTTTATTAAAAATCCAAGAATCAATTCCAAAGGGATGGACACCAGTGCAATTATGGGGTTCACCAACTCTCTGTTTGACCTGATCAACCGGGAAAAACCCGACTATCTGGCTGTTGCTTTTGACAAAGGAGGATCGGTCGATCGGACCGAAATGTACACCGAATACAAAGCGAATCGTCCCGAAACACCCGAAGCTATTCGAATTGCTGTTCCCTACATACAAAACCTGCTCAAAGCCATGCATATCCCCGTAATCGAAAAAGAAGGATATGAGGCTGATGATATAATCGGAACCCTTGCCAAACAAGCTGAAAAAAAGGGTTTTGATGTGTATATGATGACCCCGGATAAAGATTTTGCGCAGCTAGTCTCTTCTAAAATTTTTATGTATCGACCATCTCGAATGGGGAATGGAATTGAAATTTGGGGTGTTCCAGAAGTACAAGAAAAATTTGAAATCGAAAAGCCAGAACAAGTCATTGACTACTTGGGTATGATGGGTGACTCGGTTGACAACATACCTGGATTGCCAGGCGTGGGTGATAAAACCGCAAAAAAGTTTTTAGCTCAATACGGTTCGATGGAAAATCTGCTAGCCAATACACATGAACTCAAAGGAAAACTCAGAGAAAAAATCGAGGAAAATAAAGCACTTGGCATACTCTCCAAAAAACTCGCTCGTATTTTGTTGGATGTGCCTGTATCCTTTGACGAAAGAAGTTTTGAACTCACCGATCCAAACCTTGAGGAAGTACAAGAGATTTTTCGGGAATTGGAATTTCGACGTCTTGAAGATCGTTTTCGAAAGCTGTTTAGCAAAGAGGAACAAACGCAGAGCCCTACGTCTGAACCAAAAAAGAGTACCCGACCAGCCTTTGATTTGTTCAATCAACCAGGAGCAGGAGAGCTAAGCGTTGATGATACTTATAAATCTTTATCGACTAGCAAACATCTGTACCAAAGCATTCAAACCGCAACAGAACAAGAGATGTTACTTGAATGGCTATTGCAACAAAAATCGGTCTGCTTTGATACCGAAACCACTGGGCTTGACGAACTTTCTGCTGAACTAGTCGGTATTGCCTTTAGTTGGGAAAAAGGAACAGGCTATTACCTTCCTTTCCCTGAAGATCGCACGGCCTGTGAGACCAAACTTGCCTATTTTGCTCCTTTTTTTCAAAGTGCATCCATTGAAAAAATAGGGCATAACCTCAAATATGACATCAAAGTGTTACAGCAATACGGCATGGCGGTTCATGCCCCCATCTTTGATACTATGATTGCGCACTATCTGATCAATCCCGACATGCGCCATAATATGGACATCTTGGCTGAAACTTATTTGGGTTACAAGCCACAACCCATAACCGAATTGATCGGAAAAAAAGGGCCTAGCCAAGGGTCGATGCGCAATGTACCGATCGATAAACAAACCGAATATGCTGTTGAAGATGCCGATATTACCCTTCAACTCAAAAATCATTTTGTTTCGGAACTCGCGTCCGAGGAAGTTGTCGATTTGTTTACCAATATCGAATTGCCTTTGGTCAATGTTTTGGCAGCCATGGAAAGCGCAGGTATCCGTATCGACGTGGACTATTTAGACAAACTGGCGGTTCAGTTCCGAGAAGAAACCGCAGTGCTTGAAGATCGAATTTATGAGCAAGCCGGAGAACGCTTTAACTTGGCTTCGCCCAAACAATTGGGTCCCATCTTGTTTGACAAACTCAAGCTTGTGGACAAACCCAAAAAAACCAAAACTGGGCAGTATTCTACCGCTGAAGATGTACTTTCTTATTTGGCAAAAGACCATGCGATTGTTGCTGATATTCTGGAGTGGAGGTCGGTCAAAAAACTGAGCAACACCTACATCGAGGCCCTTCCCCAACAGGTGAATCCCAAAACAAATCGTGTCCATACGATTTTCAATCAGGCGGTGGCAGCCACAGGACGACTGAGTAGCAACCACCCCAACTTGCAAAATATTCCAATTCGAACCGAGCGAGGTCAGTTGGTTCGCAAGGCCTTTGTCCCGCGCGATGAAGACCATGTCTTACTCGCAGCAGATTATTCACAAATCGAATTGCGTGTAATTGCCTCTTTAAGTGGAGATACAGAACTGCAAGAGGACTTTCAAAAGGGCGAAGATATTCATGCTAGTACCGCTGCCAAAGTGTTTGGCGTGGCATTGGCAGACGTGAGCCGAGAGCAACGAAGTCAAGCCAAAACCGTTAACTTTGGGATTGTATATGGCGTATCGGCTTTTGGGTTGAGCAACCAAACCAGCTTGAACCGATCCGAAGCCAAGGCCTTGATTGATGCCTATTATGAAACCTATCCGCAGTTAAAAAACTATATGCGTTTACAAGTTGATTTTGCACGTGAAAATGGCTATGTCGAAACCGTTTTGGGTCGTCGTCGTTACCTCAAGGATATCAATTCTCAAAACAGTATCGTGCGTGGGGCAGCCGAGCGAAATGCTGTCAATGCGCCCATCCCAGGGAGTGCTGCTGATATCATCAAAATTGCCATGTTGCGTATCCATTAAAAACTAAGCGACTTTGAATCGAAAATGCTCTTACAAGTGCATGATGAATTGGTATTTGACGCCAAAAAATCTGAACTCGACGCGTTGACAAGCATGATCAAAACCGAAATGGAACAAGCCTATGCACTCCAAGTCCCTC
>CAXRDL010000078.1:0-8178 GCA_964229535.1 Flavobacteriaceae bacterium
GGTTTGATAGCCCTTAGAAAAATTCATGATGCTATTGTGAACAGCCGCTTGTTTGGCAGCATTTTCAACTTCGGTTTTGGTCGTCTCGGCTTTCCCAAAACGGATATTGTTTTCCAAAGTATCTGAAAATAAAAAGGCCTCTTGCGGTACAGCTCCAATATGATCCCTCAATATCTTGAGATCGAGTTCGCGAACATCTATACCGCCAACTTTGACGGTTCCTGAACTCACATCATACATCCTTGTAATGAGTTGTAAGAGCGTTGTCTTTCCACAACCTGTCCGACCCAAAATCGCTAAGGTTTTTCCAGATTCAAGTTGAAAGCTCACTTCTTTAACGGCTTCTTCTCTGGCATCGTCATGAGAAAATGAAACATTCTCAAACTCGATGCTGTAGGATTGGAGCTCTTTACCACCTTTTGGATTGACGATCTCCGGCTCTTGTCCCAAAAACTCATTGATTCGTTTTTGTGAAGCTTCCGCTTGTTGCACGATAGAAGTTACCCAGCCAACAGTGGCTACGGGCCATGTCAACATATTGATGTAAATGATAAATTCTGCTAGCGTACCCAATTCAATTTGACCGTTGATGAACTGCCTACCGCCAATAAATATGACCAAGATATTGGAAAGCCCAATCAATAAAATCATCAATGGGAAAAACCATGCTTGTACCTGAACCAGGAGCATATTTTTTGTCATACTTCCCAAAGCCAAAGTCCCCATCTTTTGGTTTGCAGTTGGCTCTATGGCATTGGCTTTGATAACGCCAATTCCGCTAAACATTTCTTGCGCAAAAGCAGAGAGTTTAGAGAGGTATTCTTGAACAATGGTACTGCGTTTATGGATCGATCTGCTCAATTGATAGATTGCCAATGACAGTAACGGTAGGGGTGCCAAAGCATAGAGAGTCAAGGTGGGAGCTACACTAATCATGTAGGAGATGACAATCACAAAAAGCGAGACCGTATTGATGCTGTACATCAGTGCTGGTCCAAAATACATACGCACCTTGGAAACGTCTTCACTAATCCTGTTCATCAAATCTCCAGTGCGATTGTTTTTGTAAAAGTTTAAACTCAACCGTTGATAATGTTGATAGATTTCATTTTTGAGATCAAACTCAATAAAACGCGACACATTGATAATCGTTTGCCGCATGGTGAAGGTAAACAACCCCGAAAGTATGGCAGCTCCAACGATCAATGCAATGTTTTGTAGCAAGATGTTTTTGGTTTCTGTGAGGTCTCCAGTGGGTTGGGTCAGATACCGATTGACTACAGTGATTGAATCTCCAACCAAACTCGGCGCAACAACAGCAAATACCTTGGCAGTGATCGTAAAAACAAATCCGAGTACAAGACGTGTTCGATACTTGTAAAGATATTTGTTAAGGTATTGTAATGCGCGCAATGGTTTGAAATTCTGACCTCAAAGATAGTGTGCAAGTTTTAATTAACCGTTTGTGGATTTCAAACCGTTAATAAGTGTATTTTTGTAGGGAATTTATGAAATCTTTGACATGCTGACCAGACGACATTTACGCGTAAAAGTTATGCAACAGCTTTACGCGAACACCATAAGTTATCCTTTTGACCTAAAAGTCGCTCAACAACAATTACAGCTCAGCAATACAGGTTTTTTTGAATTGTATTTGTTGCTACTCAATATGTTTATTGAGGTGCAAGCGTGTGGTCGCTCACTTCACAAACTCGCTGAAAAGCAGTATTTGAAAGCCGATTCTAATCAGCTCAATCCAAAATTCTTTTCCAATCACGCCATTGCAAAATTGTCTAACAGCAAGATTTTGGAATCAAAGACCGCCAAGTTTAAAATCAATTATTGGAAACAGCACGATGAGTATGTTCGTTTGATATGGGATCAAATTGCTGCAAGTGATCGTTATGCTGCCTATCTTTCAGAAAATGAAATCGGTTTTGTTGCCGATAAGACGGCTCTGATTGATCTTTTTACCGATGTAATTGCGCCTTACGAACGGCTTCATGAATTGATCGAAGAAATCAAGCCCTCATGGGTTGACGATTTTCCATTGGTCAATACCATCGTGCGAAACACCCTTTTCCACATGCACGAGGATACCGACCCAGAAGATTTGATATTGACGTCCATATACAAAGATGAAGAAGACCAAACATTTGCGATAGACTTATTAAAATCTGTCGCGGTTCATGATGAGGAGCTAACAGCTCAATTGAAAGGGCGCACACCCAATTGGGAGCAGGATCGGATTGCGGTATTGGATATGATTTTACTCAAACTCGCCATTGCTGAATTTCTGTATTTCCCCTCGATCCCGTCCAAAGTTACCATCAATGAATACCTCGAAATCGCTAAAGAGTATGCAACTCCGAAAAGCAGCACATTTATCAATGGAATTTTAGACGTGATTTCGAAAGATCTGGAGCGCAATCAGTCCGCTGATAAATAATACCGAGAATCAATCGAAATGTTTACCTTTACAACAAAATTAAACGAATGAAATACATCCATATTTTATTTTTCGCAGCACTCCTAAGCGCTTGCTCGACTGATCCGTCAAAAAAAGCAAAAGCAAATGAGAGTGCAACGGCAGCAGCTGAAGCCTCGACGTCCGATGCTCCTGTATTGACATTTGACAAATTATCACATGACTTTGGAACAATCAACGAAGGTGAGGTTGTAGAAACGGTGTTTACATTCACAAACACTGGCTCATCCGATTTGATCATTCTCAATGCACGTGGAAGTTGTGGCTGTACGGTTCCTGACTATCCAAAAGACCAACCCATTGCCCCTGGCGATAGTGCAGAGGTTACGGTTAAGTTCGATTCGAACAACAAGCCAAACGCAAACAACCGATCAGTGACGTTCACGACCAACACTGAAAAGGGTAGAGAGGTTGTTCAAATCAGAACATTTGTAACTCCAGACCCCTTAAAAGAACAACAACGAGAAGCCCGTCGCCAAGCAGCGCAGGCCAATCAACAATAAACGAAAACAATTATGGAAGGCGCATTTGCAGGTCAGCTCCCATTTCTGTTGATGATGTTTGGAATCATATTCTTTTTTATGATTCTACCTCAGCAACGCAGAGCAAAAAAAGAGAAAACATTTAAAAACAGCATGAAAAAGGGAGACCGTGTAATTACCAAGTTTGGTGTCCACGGCAAAATCGTAGAAGTTAATGACCAAAATGATTCTTGTGTGGTGGAAACCATGGCTGGAAAATTGAAAATGGAACGAGGTTTCATTTCGATGGAACTCAGTCAAAAGCTAGCACTGCCCTCCAAAAAATAACAACCAAAAGCGCCTCTGGCGCTTTTTTTATGCATGAAAGGTGTACAAACAACTCATTAGACCCATTTTGTTTTTATTCGATGCGGAGAGCGTTCACCATTTCTCTTTTGCATCAATCCGACTCGTTCATAAAATCCCTTTTGTTGGGGCCTTGGTTCGTCGGCTATACTCCATAAATCATCCCAAACTGGAGCGCTATGTATTTGGCATTCGTTTTCCAAATCCAATTGGTCTCGCTGCCGGCTTTGATAAAGATGCCAAGCTGTATAAAGAGCTTTCCAATTTTGGTTTTGGCTTTATTGAAATCGGAACCCTTACGCCAAAACCTCAAGTCGGAAACCCCAAAAAACGCCTTTTTCGACTGTTAGCTGATCAGGGGATCATCAATCGGATGGGGTTTAATAATCAAGGCGTTGATGCAGCAATTTCGAGGTTAAAAAAGAATAAGAATGTGATCATTGGTGGCAATATCGGTAAAAACAAAACGACACCAAACGACCAAGCTACTCAAGATTACCTTATTTGTTTTAACGCTTTGTTTACCTATGTCGATTATTTTGTTGTGAATGTCAGTTCGCCAAACACACCAAACTTGCGTGACTTGCAAGAGAAAAAACCACTTACGACTCTGCTACAAACCCTACAAGCAGAAAACCAGAAGCACCAAAACCCAAAGCCCATCTTGTTAAAAATCGCACCTGATCTGACCGACACCCAATTGTTGGATATCATCGATATTGTTTCTGACACCAAAATCGATGGCGTAATCGCAACCAATACAACGATTGCCCGAAATGGACTTCAAAGCGACTCTGCGATTTGCGCAGAAACAGGTGGTTTGAGTGGGAAGCCCCTCAGCAACCGAAGCACAGATGTGATTCGCTTTCTACACACAAACAGCAAAGGGAGCTTTCCGATTATAGGAGTAGGAGGGATTCACACTCCTCAAGATGCGATAGACAAACTAGAGGCGGGAGCATCTTTACTTCAAATCTATACCGGTTTTGTCTATGAAGGACCTGGCATGGTAAAGCGTATTCTTAAGGCTTTGTAGAAACAATATATTTTCTACATTCATAAAGTATTTAGCCTAATCTTGTAATTATGACTTATCTACTAATGGCTCTTATTGGTCTAACCATTGCCTTTCTTTTCAATAATTTTTCCAAATTAAAAATACGTTCTCTCTATATTTTTTGTGTAGTTGGTTCGCTAATTGTCGTTTTTATTTTCTGTTGTTCAATAAGGGTTTAGATATTTTAGTAAGCTTACAATAACAGGATTTTATAGCTGAAAACGAGTAATTTCTGTAATTTTTGTAAGTTCACAGTTCTAAAAAAACGACAATGTCAATTCAGAAATTATCCAAGTACGGACTCTTGCTTTTGGGCTGTGTTCTTATTACCTCTTGTACAACCCAAACAGGAGTAAATAACCCTTTACTACAAGAGTGGGCAGGTCCTTATGGTGGTCTGCCTGCTTTTGACCAAATCGATATTGCCGATGTGGAAGATGCGATGGTCACTGGAATGGAGCTTAGCACAGCTGAAATTGAATCCATAGCCAGCAACCCCGAAGCACCCAATTTTGAAAATACAATTGTCGAAATGGAACGGTCTGGTGGAGCACTCGACCGTGCATTTCGCTATTATGGGATTTTAAGGAGCAATATTTCCACACCAGCGTTTAGAGAAATTGATGTGGCACTCGCTCCCCAATTTGCTGATTACAGCGCCAAAATTACTCAAAATCAACGCCTTTTTTCTAGAATTAAATCCATCTATGAAAAGTCATTGCAATCGCCTTTAGAAGATGATCAACAACGAGTTGTGGAGCTAACATACAAGAGTTTTGAAATGAATGGTGCGGCCTTGGACTCCATATCCAAAGCTCGCTATGCCGATATCAATCGTGAACTGTCATCTCTTTACACAACCTTTTCAAACAACGTGCTTCACGATGAGGAAAATTATGTTACCTTTTTGACAAAAGACCAATTGGGTGGACTGTCCGAGGGCTATATCAAATCCGCTGCTCGCATTGCTACTGCAAAAGGGCAGGAGGGGAAATACGCAGTAACCAATACGCGGTCTTCTATGGATCCTTTTTTGACATCTTCAACCGAACGCGATCTCCGTAAAATCGTTTGGACCAACTACTATTCTCGAGGTGACAATAATGACGAATATGATAACAAAGCAATTATTGCTAAGATTCTAAAATTGCGCCGAGAGCGAGTAGAACTCTTGGGATATCCCGATTATCCCACATGGCGCTTGCAAGATCGTATGGCGAAAAATCCAGCCAACGCACTCCAGTTGATGGAAACCGTTTGGCCAGCAGCCATTGCGCGTGTTGCGGAAGAAGTTGCCGATATGCAAGCCATTGCCGATCAAAATGGAGATCAGATTACGATCGAACCGTGGGATTATCGCTTTTATGCCGAAAAGGTACGCCGCGCAAAATACGACCTCAACTCTGAGGAGGTCAAGCAGTATCTTCAACTCGATAAGCTAACCGATGCGATGCATTATGTGGCAGGACGATTGTTTAACTATGCGTTTAATCCCGTTCCTGAGGGGAGTGTTCCCGTCTTTCATGAGGATGTCAAGGTTTGGGATGTGACAGACATCACAACTGGCAATCACATTGGATTGTGGTATCTCGACCCTTATGCTAGAGAAGGCAAACGGTCAGGGGCATGGGCAACCACCTACCGTAGCCACACCACCTTTGACGGTAAAACAAATGTGTTGGCCTCTAACAATTCCAATTTTGTCAAGTCCGCACCTGGCGAGCCACTACTGATTTCGTGGGATGATGCGATTACCTTTTTTCACGAATTTGGACATGCACTCCATTTCTTTTCTTCAGAAGTGCGCTACCCAACACTCAATGGTGGGGTTCGTGATTATACGGAGTTTCAGTCTCAACTCCTCGAGCGTTGGCTCTCAACCGATGAGGTGATTGACAACTATCTACTCCACGCAGAAACCGGCGAGCCAATGCCAGATGAGTTGGTCGCTAAAATCAAAAACGCAGCGACTTTTAATCAGGGCTTTGCGACAACCGAATATCTCGCTTCCGCATTGATCGATATGAAAATACACTTGGCAGATCCAACGGGTATGGATGTGGGGGCTTTTGAAAAAGAAACTCTGGCGGAGTTAAATATGCCAAAAGAACTTCCCATGCGGCACCGCACGCCACACTTTGGTCATGTTTTTTCGGGTGAGGGCTACGCCACCGCTTATTACGGCTATATGTGGGCCGATGTGCTGACTGCAGATGCCTCAGAAGCCTTTGCACAAGCACCAGGCGGCTATTATGATGAGGACTTGGCAGACAAGTTGGTCAAATACCTTTTTGCACCTCGCAATTCTATCGATCCCAACGAGGCCTTTCGTTTGTTTAGAGGTCGGGATGCAGATGTCAATGCCTTGTTGCGTGCACGTGGTTTTCCAACCAAATAAGTGCAGGTGCTTGATTTTGGACTCATTACAGCGATTGGTCTGATCCATTTGGTCGCATTGGTTAGCCCAGGGCCTGACTTTGTGGTGGCCTGTCGCAATTCCTTGTTGTATTCACGAACGATTGGGATTTATACTGCTGTGGGCTTTGGACTTGGGATTTGTGTACATATCAGCTATGCCGTTTTTGGATTGTCGTGGTTGATTGCCAACAATGAACTCATCTTTACAGTCATTCAATACCTTGGAGCTTTCTATCTGATGTTGATTGGTATCCAATCCTTGCGGAGTTTTCAGAGTCAGATAGGGCAAGAAACCGCAACTGCCTCAAGCCGTATTTCTCCATTCCGAGCAGTGCGTATTGGTTTTATCACCAATGTCCTAAACCCCAAAGCCACGCTTTTTTTTCTGAGTTTGTTTTCGACCATGCTCAACCCAACGGTTGGCGAGTTGACTTTGGTGGTGATCGCAGTGCTGCTTGTGGTGACAACCATCTTATGGTTTTCTTTGGTGGCTCTATTGATTTCCCATCCGCGTTTTACAACTACTCTAAAGCGTTATGAAAAAACAGTACATCGTTTTTTTGGGGTGTTGCTGATTGGGATTGGCGTCATAATATTAGTTTTCTAAAACCCTAGAATTATGTAAATTCGAGTGCTAAACAATAACCATGATCAAATCCTTATCTGAATTTAAAGCGACATCCGGACAGGCCAAAGAAAACCCAGATACATTCTGGAGTGAAATCGCCAGTGAATTTGAATGGAAAGCGCCTTGGAAACAAACCCTTGACTATGACTTTTCAAAACCGGAAATCAAATGGTTTGTCGGCGGTAAACTCAACATAACCGAGAACTGCCTTGACCGCCATCTCGCAACCCAGCCAAACAAAACCGCTATTCTTTTTGAACCCAATGACCCAGCTGAGGCAGCCCAACACATCACCTATAAAGAACTTCATAAACAGGTTTGTCAAACCGCCAATATGCTCAAGGCCAATGGTGCTAAAAAAGGAGATCGCATTTGTATCTACATGCCCATGGTGCCAGAGTTAGCCATTGCTGTTTTGGCTTGTGCGCGCATTGGGGCGATTCACTCGGTTGTCTTTGCGGGCTTTTCGGCAACGGCTCTCGCTGCACGCATCAATGATGCTTCATGCAGCATGTTGCTCACAGCCGATGGGGGCTTTCGAGGTGCGAAAACCATTGCACTAAAGAAAATTGCCGATGAGGCATTGGCTTCTAGTTCAACGGTCAACTGTTGTTTGGTGCTTCAACGTACCCAGCAAGAAGTACAATGGAATTCCATAGATAAATGGTGGCATGAAGAGTTGGGAAAAGTCGATGACAATTGCCCAGCTGAAGTGATGGACAGTGAAGATCCGTTGTTTATCCTCTACACTTCTGGCTCT
>CAXRDL010000079.1:0-9248 GCA_964229535.1 Flavobacteriaceae bacterium
ACCAAAATTGAGCTGCATCATCAACGGACTCGCTGTGCTTTGCAATCCAATAACAATGCCGTTAAAATACTCTTGAAAGCGATTGTTGTCAAGCAATATCTCTTCTCCTTCCATATCGAGAATCGACTGTTGGAAGATAGCTGTATCAAGGGGGATTCGAATGCGCGGACTAAGGCGTTGATCGACTTCCGTTGACTCATCCACATCTTCCGTCTCTGGGTCATCTACTTTAAAGCTTACAATTTCGTCAAAATCTAAGGTGATCTTGTCATCAAAAAGAGGTTGGGATGTCAATCCTTCTTGTTCAAAATCCTTATCCGAATAGAATGCCTTGTCTGACTCAAAATTGTCTTCTGGGTCAAGATTTGGTAAGAAAAAATTCAATTTCTTTACCTGAAAATGAACCTCCTGCGTGGTATCGCCATACAAATAATCAATCTCATACACATTGGCTTCGGTATCTGGATTGATGGTATCCTCGTCTTCATCATCATATATTCCGTCTCCGTCTGTATCGGGATTGAGAGGATCAAGATTTGCCGACCTGGATTCTTCCAAATCTGTGAGGTTATCGCCATCTGAATCACTATCAGGGTCATCTGGGTCTATGTCAAAGGCATCAATCACGCCATCCCCATCACGATCACGTTGATTGGTATAAAACGGAATTTCCAACCAAACCTCAGTCACCGTCTCTTGCTCATCATGTGGGTTTTTATTGATATCTTCTGAACTAACCCCATTTGTTTCTTGATCTACATTCATTTTTCCAAAAATCCCAGTAGAAGCGGTGGGCAAACTCAACTGTGTGGTAAATCGTGCTGTTGTGTTCCCAAATACTTGATCTTCATACTCTCCCAAATAAAAAAAAGAGAGGTTATCTGAACGAATGATTTCAATCGATTTGTGCTCAACTTCTACTGATGCCGTTTGCTTATCGATGACAAAAGTATCAGAGGGCAATAAGGATGATCCCACATTACTGAATTCTTTTTCACAAGATAAAATGATGAAAACAAGGGCGAATAAGCCGCAGTAAAGTTTGAGGTTCATGTCTCTCACTTGAGGATTTGATTTGTATAAAAATCTCTGTAAGCGTCTTCAAAACCGTCCTGTCCAGAGAAATGAAGTATTGGTTTATTAGAAGACAGAATCTCTTTTTTGATGTTTTTATCGATCTCAGAATCAGCGATGACCAAACCGTCCGAGTTTGCAATTGCATTTTTAGCAAGTGCTGAAAAATCAGGTGTTTCTAGACCTTTTGTCAATGCAGTGTCGATCCCATCAAAAGATAGTTTTTGAATCAAGTCGGAGGAAAGAGGTTCTGAAAATGGTGTGCCAAAGAAAGAGGAAACGATTTTGGTATTGGCCAAAATAGGTTCATCGGTATAATAGTGCTTGCAATAAAGCGGCATCAGCATCGCAATCCATCCCTGTACATGAATGATATCAGGAGCCCAATTGAGTTTTTTAACCGTTTCGATTACCCCCTTGGCAAAAAAGATTGCACGCTCGTCATTGTCTGCATATAGCTTCCCATTTTCATCTTTATCCAACTGTCGGCCTTTAAAATAGTCTTCGTTGTCGATGAAATAGACTTGCATACGTTCTTTTGGAATCGAAGCCACTTTGATAATCAAAGGCACATCGATATCATTGATGACCAAGTTCATTCCTGAAAGGCGAATCACCTCATGCAACTGGTGTCGTCGCTCGTTGATCAAACCATATTTTGGGATAAAAATTCGGGTTTGCCCACCAACCTCATTGACCATTTTCGGCAGTGCAAAGGTCATGGTTGATAAGTTCGATTCTGGCAAATAAGGCACGACCTCAGCGGAAACGAACAGGACTTTTTTTTCTGTCATAGAACCCAAATATTATTCTTTTTGGAGTATGCAAAATTACGAAATTTATACCGAAGTTTGTCCATAATTCCTTACAGAAGGTGTTAAACTTTTCTAAATGCCGAAAGTAACCACGATAGCAGAGTTGCGTCTCTTTCAAAGTCAAAACAGCATGCATCGCAGTTGGGGCTTGGTTCCAACCATGGGTTCGTTACACGAGGGGCACCTGCGGCTTATCGCACAAGCTGTTAAAGAGAATCGTGTGACCTTTGTTACCATTTTTGTCAATCCAACCCAATTTGACAACAAAATGGACTTGGACAATTACCCCTCCTCTATCGATACTGATCTACAAAAAATTCAAGCAATTGATCCCAATATATGTGTGTTTGTTCCCAGCGTTGAAACGATCTATCCAGATGGGGCTACTGTAAAAAAATATGATTTACAAGGTTTGGACAAACCCATGGAGGGTCGACACAGACCTAGGCATTTTGATGGGGTTGCTACGGTGGTTGAGCGCTTATTTACGCTAATCCAGCCCGATGTGGCCTATTTTGGTCAAAAAGACTTTCAGCAGTTGCAAATTGTCTCGCTCCTTGCACAACCGATGGGAATTCGCATTTGCAGTTTGCCAACTGTACGTGAGCAAAATGGCTTGGCGATGAGCTCACGGAATCGTCACTTATCGCCTGAGCGACGAAAGGAAGCCAAACTGATTTATGAGCTTTTGCAATGGGCCAAATCGAACTTTTCATCTCATGCTATCGATGACCTCAAAGAGATGATTGTTCAAAAACTCTCCAAAACCCCCGCTTTTGAGCTTGACTATTTTGAAATTGCTGCAGAACACAACTTACACACAGCGAATTCTAAGAAGGATGGCGTATCATACCGTGCCTTTATTGCGGTTGTCGTTGACGATATCCGATTGATTGATAATATGTCTCTCAATTGAGTATATTTGCGCCATGACAATCGAAGTACTCAAATCCAAAATTCATCGTGTCACCGTTACTGGCGCTGAACTGGACTATGTCGGAAGCATCACCATCGACCCTGTGTTGATGGATGCAGCAAATTTGGTCGCTGGTGAGAAAGTACAGGTCGTTAATATCAACAATGGCGAGCGTTTGGAAACCTATGTGATTCAAGGCGCGAAGGATAGTGGAGAAATCACTCTCAATGGTCCCGCAGCCCGAAAGGTACAAAAAGGGGATATTGTCATCATTATCAGCTATGCGCAAATGACCCCTGAACAAGCCAAAAGCTTTCAGCCCAATATTATCTTTCCCGATACCCAGACCAACACACTAAGTTAGTTTTGTCAAAATCTTTTATTTCTGCCTTACGAAACCTGATCCCACTTGGCCTCGGGGTTTTTCTAATTTATTATTCTCTCAGCACAATTACTGCCGATCAACGCACACTGATTTGGTCCTATATTGAACAAGCTCATCCCATACCGATACTGATTTCGATAGTTTTTGGAGCACTGAGCCATATCTCACGTGCATACCGTTGGAAATTTCTACTCAATCCCTTGGGCTACCACCCGAGCTTTATCAACCTAACTGGTGCCGTTTTGGTCAATTATCTATCCAACCTCGGCATCCCCCGATCTGGCGATGTTCTTCGGGTTACGGTCATTTCGGCCTATGAAAAAATTCCCTTTTCCAAGGGATTGGGAACCGTGATTAGTGAACGAGTTATTGACCTTGTGATGATGATGTTACTGATTTTTTCAGCCATGTATATGGGTGGTGATTGGGTACAGGAGCAACTTGGCGGCTCGACGGTACTCCTCGTCAGCTTTGGGATTTTTATCGGATTGGTGGTGGCGATCATGGCGTTTCCCTTTCTGATCAATACCAAACGATTCCCATATCTCGCTCAAATCAAAGACTTTTTTCTCAATATCGTTCAAGGGATTGTCTCCATACGGTCGATTCCGAATGCATTTGCGTTTTGGGCACATACTGTATTTATTTGGCTGATGTATGTCCTGATGTTTTGGACGATTCAATTTTCTTTGCCCGAAGCTGCACTGCTCAGTCCGCAAGTTGCCCTGATTGGCTTTGTCGCTGGAGGGCTTTCTATCGTCATTACCAATGGTGGTATTGGATTGTATCCCATCGCTGTTGCAGCGGTGCTTAGCCACTATGGCATGTCCTATGAAATGGCTCTGGCCTATGGATGGATTGCATGGTCTACGCAGACGCTTATGATTCTTCTATTTGGTGGTTTATCTTTTGTATTCCTCCCTGTTTTCAACAGAAAAAAATAAGTATCTTTCGGGGGAAGATGGCAAAAGTAAAAACCGCTTTTTTTTGTAAACATTGTGGTACGCAGTACAGTAAATGGCAAGGGCAATGTCATGCCTGTAAAGAATGGAACACCATCGTCGAAGAAGTACTGCAAAAACCAAAAACCGAAGCTTGGCAAGCGCCTACCGACTCACAAGTTAGCGTGCCAGTCCCCCTTGCGGAAGTTTCTGAAAGTCAGCAAGCGCGTCTGGCCACAGGCGATGCCGAATTGGATCGGGTTTTGGGCGGTGGCGTCGTTCCGGGCTCATTGGTCTTGTTGGCGGGAGAGCCAGGGGTTGGCAAGTCCACCCTACTGCTACAGCTCGCTCTGCAGGTCAACTACCCCACGCTTTATGTCTCTGGAGAAGAGAGTTTAACACAAATCAAGTTGAGAAGTAACCGAATGAACAATGGGAATTCGGAGTGCTTTTTGCTCAACGAAACCAATGTAGAGCAAATCCTCACCCAAGCCAATACACTCAAACCCAAACTCCTTATTGTCGATTCGATACAAACCCTCCAAACCGATCTGATCGATAGTGGTGCGGGCAGTGTATCGCAAGTTCGTGAGTGCACCTCCGCATTGCAACGATTTGCCAAGCAAATGCATATCCCCGTATTGGTGGTTGGACATATCACCAAAGATGGGATGATAGCCGGTCCTAAAATCCTTGAACACATGGTCGATGTAGTCTTGCATTTTGAAGGGGATCGAAATTATCTATATCGCATTTTGCGTACCCCCAAAAACCGCTTTGGATCCACAGCAGAATTGGGGATTTATGAAATGGAATCCAAAGGTTTGAGGATCGTCAAAAATCCAAGTGAACTCTTGATTTCAAGCAGTAGTAGCAATTTGAGTGGGCATGCCATTGCAGCTACCTTAGAAGGCATGCGCCCCATGCTGATTGAGTGTCAGGCCTTGGTGAGTTCGGCGGTCTATGGCACCCCACAGCGAAGTAGCACAGGCTTTAATGTCAAACGACTCAATATGTTGTTGGCGGTTTTGGAAAAGCGTGCAGGGTTTAAGCTCGGCGCTAAAGATGTATTTCTCAACCTCGCAGGTGGCATTCGCATTGAAGATCCCGCTCTCGATTTGGCAGTAGCTGCTGCCATACTATCAAGTAGCTTGGACGTGGTTATCCCCGAAAAATATTGCTTTGCTGCTGAAGTTGGACTCTCTGGCGAACTGCGCAACGTCCCACGTGTGGAGCAACGTATTCAAGAGGCCGAAAAACTCGGTTTTACAACCCTAGTCGTCGCGGAAAAAAGCAAACTCCCCACCTCCAAGCTCAAAGTAATTGCACTCGATAATATCCGTGGATTGGTGGAGTTGTTGTTCTAAGGCGCCGGATTAGAAAATTGCTTGTGCACTGCGTCGATTTCATCTAGAATTTCTTCTGATAATTTCAGCGATGCCGAATCGATATTTTCTCGCAGTTGCGTCATGGTTGTCGCCCCGATGATATTGGAAGTCACAAAAGGTTGGTCGGTTACAAAAGCCAATGACATTTGTGCCAAAGACAAGCCGTGCTTGTCAGCAATGGCAGCATAAAGCTCCGTCGCTTGAAGAGACTCCTCACTGTTGTATCGTGCCATTCTGGGAAAAAGTTGAAGGCGGCTATTTTCTGGAAGTTTGCCGTCGCGATACTTCCCCGACAAAACGCCAAAAGCCATGGGCGAATAGGCCAATAGCCCCAACTGCTCACGGTGAGCGACTTCGGCATTGCCGACTTCAAACTTTCGGTTGAGAAGGGAGTATGGATTTTGAATCGTTTTCATACGAGGTAGGTTCGCAAACTCCGATAGTGCCAAATACTTCATCGCTCCCCAAGGAGACTCGTTGGACAGCCCGATGTGTCTGATTTTACCCGCTTTGATGCAATCGTCGAGGGTTTCTAAAATCTCACGGAAGTTGTCTTCCCATTCTTCATTTTCATCTGGTTTATAGCCTAGAGAACCAAAAAAGTTGGAGTTTCTTTCTGGCCAATGCAACTGATACAAATCGATATAATCGGTCTGAAGTCGTTGCAAGCTCCCGTCTAGGGCATGTTGGATACTTTCGGGCGAAAACCCTGTGGTTCGGATATGAGCGGTATAGGCTCCTGGCCCTGCGATTTTGGTGGCCAAAACCACTTGTTCCCGATTGTTTCGAGAGGCAAACCAATTGCCAATGATACGTTCCGTTTCGGCATAGGTATCGGCACTTGCTGGCACTGGATACAACTCTGCTGTATCAAAAAAATTCACCCCTTTTTTTAGTGAATAATCCATTTGTTCAAAACCCTCCGCTTGGGTGTTTTGATTACCCCAAGTCATGGTGCCTAAACAGATTTTACTCACAAGGACATCCGAGTGAGGTAAAGTGGTGTATTTCATAAATCCATATTCAAAGTGACGCCAACAGGACAGTGGTCAGAATGGACAGCTTGGGGCAAGATAAACGCTCTTTCTATGTGTTTGGTCAGGGGTTCGGATACCATGGCATAGTCGATACGCCAACCCTTATTATTGGCACGAGCATTGGCACGGTAGCTCCACCAGCTATAGTGGTGAGGGTCTTCGTTGAGATGACGGAACGAATCGGTAAAGCCCTGTTTGATAAATCCATCTAGCCAAGTGCGTTCTTCGGGTAAAAACCCGGAAACCTTGGCATTGCGCACGGGGTCATGGATGTCGATGGCTTCGTGGCAGATGTTATAGTCTCCGCAAATCACCAAATTGGGATATTCGCTTTTGAGTTGATTGATATAGGTCTGAAAATCATCCATATAGGTAAACTTAAACGCCAAACGCTCGGGGTTGGTTCCCGAAGGGAGATATAAGCTCATGACCGATACCCCGTCGAAATCAACGCGGAGGTTGCGCCCTTCATTGTCCATATAGTCGATGCCAGTGCCATAGACCACCTTGTTTGGCTCTTGTTTGCACAATACCGCCACGCCGCTATATCCCTTTTTTTGGGCGGGATACCAAAAGTTGTGGTAATACCCCAGTTCTTTAAACACGCTTGGGTCAAATTGATCGGGAGTGGCTTTGATTTCTTGCAGACAAAGGACATCGGGGGAAGCTGCTTGTAGCCAAGCTAAAAAATCTTTGCGCAATGCTGCGCGGATGCCATTGACGTTATAGGAGATGATCTTCATGCTTGCTAAAATACAAAGTCACGATACAATTTTATATTTTTGTTTTAATCTTAGAACCAAAAAATGAAAAAAACACTGTCATTTATACCCATTTTTTTTATGCTTGCCGCAATGAATGCCCAAGAACAAGAAGTGCCAGCTGTTCCTGAAGTACCTTCAATTACTCAAGAGCAAGAAGAGGAAAAGGTAATCAAAGTTG
Source organism: Flavobacteriaceae bacterium (assembly GCA_964229535.1). GTDB lineage: Bacteria > Bacteroidota > Bacteroidia > Flavobacteriales > Flavobacteriaceae > UBA724. Next base: position 7,499 of record CAXRDL010000079.1, read on the forward strand.
AGATCGTTAAAGACTCTTCTTTTGAGGCTGCTGATTCTTTTGGAAACAACGAATTAAGGGTCAACTTTTTTGACTTGCTTGTTCTCCCTGGTTTCCATGGGTATTACGAAAGAATTATCGATGAAAATTCCAGCTATGGAACAGGGTTATTTATCAATTTTTCTGACAATCTCAGTTCTGATATCGTGCAGCGCCGTTTTGCGATTTCGCCTTATTACAGACTGTATTTTTTAAACCGAAGAGATTACGGTGCTAAGGGGCTTTTTGTGGAGTTGTTTGGTTCTTTTGCCTCTGCCAAAGATATGGATGATGACAATCTCTACGATGTATATTATGATGACTTTGATGATCGGGACAATATCTTTCGCTTTTCAGTCGGTGCTACGATCGGTCGGAAGTGGATTACCCGATCTGGGTATACTTTTGAGCCTTTTATCGGAGTTGGCAGATATTTGGATAGTCAAGGTTCAAATGGCGGTAACCCCGAAGCTCATCTTCGATTGGGGTTTTCCATCGGGAAGAGGTACTAATCTTTAGGGTTTGCCAACCAATTCTTGAGATTCAATTTTGCGTCCAGCAGTTGGGGTAACTCTTTAATTGCCACCCGGATTTGCTCCATGGAGTCTCTTTCGCGTAGGGTAACCGTTTGATCTTCCAAGGTTTGGTGATCAACCGTAACACAATATGGTGTTCCGAGCGCGTCTTGTCGTCTGTATCGACGCCCAACAGCATCTTTCTCGTCATAAGCTGTCGAGTAATCCCATTTTAAATCTGCAACCAAATCACGGGCAAGATCTGGCAAACCATCCTTTTTTACCAAGGGCAAAACCGCAATTTGCGTGGGGGCCAAAACAGCTGGTAATCGCAATACCGTCCGTGAGTTCCCGTCCTCGAGTTGCTCCTCTTGCAGGCTATGAGAAAGCACCGCCAAAAACATACGATCCAGTCCGATTGAGGTTTCCAATACATAGGGTGTATAGCTTTCGTTGCGCTCCGGGTCAAAATATTGTAATTTTTTACCCGCATACTTTTCATGGCTGACCAAGTCAAAATCCGTTCGAGAGTGGATTCCCTCGAGTTCTTTGAATCCAAATGGAAATTTAAACTCAATATCACAGGCAGCATCGGCATAGTGCGCCAGTTTTTCATGGTCATGAAATCGATAGTTTTCCTCGCCCATTCCCAAAGATAGATGCCAGTTGAGGCGGGTTTTTTTCCAATGGTCATACCACTCTTTTTGCGTCCCCGGAGGAATGAAAAATTGCATTTCCATTTGCTCAAACTCCCGCATACGAAAGATAAACTGACGTGCTACAATTTCGTTACGAAAAGCCTTTCCGGTTTGGGCAATCCCAAAGGGGATTTTCATACGTCCGGATTTTTGTACATTCAAAAAGTTTACAAAAATCCCTTGGGCTGTTTCTGGGCGTAGGTAGAGATCGGTTGCATGATCGGCAGAAGCACCGAGCTTGGTACCAAACATCAAGTTGAATTGCTTGACATCCGTCCAGTTTTTTGAACCAGAAAACGGACACACAATTTCTAATTCTTCGATAAGGGCTTTGACATCGGCAAGGTCTTCCGCCTCCAATGACTTGGCCATTCGAGCACTGATTGCGCTTGCCTTTTCTTGATAGCCAACCACACGGGGGTTTGTCGATACAAACTGCTCCCTGTCAAACGAATCTCCAAAACGCTTAGCTGCTTTGGTGACTTCTTTTTCGATTTTCCCTTCCAGTTTGGCGATATA
>CAXRDL010000080.1:0-5465 GCA_964229535.1 Flavobacteriaceae bacterium
TTTCCCCATCTGGCTTGGGGTTGTCCTGAATCCAATTCAGCATAAATTGACGGAGGTAAGCCCGAAAATAGGTTGCAAGGCCCTCGCGATGCGATTGCGGATTAAATTGAATCTGGAGAGGCAACTGCTGTAAAGAGTCAAGCTCTTTTTGGGTGAGCATATCATTCCGAAGCATTTGTTGAAACACAATATTTCTTCTTGAAATCACGAGTTCAGGCCTTCGAATGGGGTTGTATAGAGATGAGTTTTTAAGCATTCCCACCAGCATAGCAGACTCTTCCAACAGCAAGTCGGAGGGCTCTTTGGAAAAATAAATATTGGCAGCTGAGCGCAATCCGTCTGCATTGTAATTGAAATCATACAAATTCAAATACATCGTTAAGATTTCTTTCTTGGCGTATCTCCTTTCGAGCTGTACGGCAATGACCCACTCTTTAATTTTTTGGATTACAGCGTCAAGTGTGTTTCTAGAGCGAACCCCTGTAAAAAGCTGTCGAGCCAACTGTTGAGAAACTGTACTTGCACCTCCCTTTTCGCCGAGATAAACAACGGCTCTTAAGGTACTTCGTAAGTCAATCCCAGAGTGATCATAAAAGCGTTCGTCTTCTGTAGCAATCAAAGCGTCGATAAGATTCTTGGGAATCTCTTCATAGTACAAAGGCGTTCGATTGTCATTGTAATAAAACTTGCCAATAACCTTATTGTCAGACGAATAAATTTGTGTAGCCAAGTTTGTTTTTGGGTTTTCCAACTGACGGAATTCAGGCATTTTACCAAGCAACCCAAACCCAGCGGCTAAAAAAATGCTCACAAAAGACAAAACACCAATTGAAAACACGATCCAAAAGATTTTTATACTCCGCCGGTATGTTCCATTCTTTCCCTTCATTGGTCTTCTTGAATTCGTTCTATACCAATCCCCACTTCTGTAATCCCTTTAAGGACATCGATCGACTCCGCATGATCATTGTGTCGCATAGCGGGTTTGATTGTCAGTCGGTGCTCACCAACAACACGAAAATGGTAGGCCTCCTTAAACCAAAGCTTACTTTCATGAACCAATAGGCCTTCTCCGACCCACTCTCCATCGGGCGTAGCCATTGTATAGGAAAGTGTGTCAACCAATTTTTCTCCAATGGGGTTTTCAAGCGTGGTGATCAAGTGAATATTAGCAAATGGGTATTCATCATCATTTCGCAAATACAAAAATAGGTTTGTGGGAGAATTGATTTTTTCGGGAGTAAACCTAAATTGCACTTCCTCATGTTGTGGCCACCCATTCGAAAACGCTGAAAACTGCAACTTCTCATTTCCCAAAACACAACCTCCTATCAAACCTATCAAACTGAGATAGAGGGGTGATTTTCGTGAAATGAACATTCGATTCAGCATATAGATTAGGTGCTATTTTTTCATAAAAGCAAGGTCTTCAGACCTTCCTTTTTTAAAGATTTTATTGCTATTCTTTGTCCCTTTTCGGAGACGTTTCTGTTGGTCTTCGGGAAGCTGAACAATATCTGAACACGTATCAGAGCAACAGTTGTTATGTGCCTCTGCACAAGTCGGACATTGGATAAACAACAAATGACAAGCTTCATTAGCACAGTTGACATGGGTATCACACGGCGTGCCACACTGGTGACAGACAGCAATAACTTCATCGGAAATTTGCTCGGCTCTTCGCTGATCAAACACAAAGTTTTTTCCGCGAAATTTGTTGTCCAACCCCTGCGCCTTTACTTGTCGCGTATACTCAATGATACCGCCTTCTAATTGATATACATTTTCAAAGCCCTTGTATTTGAAGTAGGCACTTGCTTTTTCACAGCGAATACCACCAGTACAATACATGACGATATTTTTATCTTTTTTATGCGACTGCAAATCTTCTTCGATAAGTGGTAGCGAATCTCGAAAGGTATCAACATCGGGAGTAATGGCGCCTTCAAAATGCCCAATTTCACTTTCGTAATGATTCCGCATATCCACCAACAGAGTCTCTGGCTTTGAAATGAGGTCATTAAAGGATTGCGCGTCAACGTGAACCCCGCATTGGGTGACATCAAACTCACTGTCCTCAAGGCCATCTGCAACAATTTTATCCCGGACTTTGATTTTTAGCTTTAAAAAGGATTTGTTGTCCTGTTCAACAGCAATGTTCAAACGAACATTTTCCAGAAATGAAATATTGTCTAGCATTGCTTTAAATTCCTCAAAACGGGTTGCTGGTACGGAAAGTTGTGCATTTATTCCCTCAGTTGCGACATAAATCCGACCCAAAACGCTGAGATTGTCCCAGTGAATAAAGAGATAATCCCGGAACAGCTTTGGGTTTTCGATCTGTGCGTATTTGTAGAACGACAGCGTAAGACGGTCTTCGCCTGCTTGGTCAATGAGATTGGCGCGTTCTTTCGCACTTAATGTGTTGTACAGTTGCATGCTATACGGATTAAGTTTGTCGGGCAAAGGTACAAATTTAAAAAACGCATTTGGGGAGCTTGTTTTTGCGTCTAAAATTGTACTTTAGAGACTTCAAAAAACCACAATATGGCAAATGAAAAAGAAGCGAAATTAAAAGCGCTACAACTTACTTTAGACAAGTTAGATAAAGCATACGGTAAAGGAACTGTGATGCGGATGAACGATGAGGCTGTCGAAGAAGTAGAAGCCATTTCTTCTGGCTCCCTGAGTTTGGATGCAGCACTTGGTGTAGGCGGATATCCAAGGGGAAGAGTCGTTGAAATCTATGGCCCAGAGTCATCAGGAAAAACGACACTCACCCTACATGCCATTGCGGAATGTCAAAAAAGTGGCGGAATCGCAGCATTTATCGATGCCGAACACGCCTTTGATCGCTACTATGCGCAAAGCTTGGGTGTAGACATTGACGAATTAATTGTTTCTCAACCAGATCATGGAGAACAAGCTCTTGAAATCGCCGACAATTTAATCCGCTCAGGGGCTGTTGATATTGTTGTGATTGATTCTGTGGCTGCCTTGACACCAAAGAGCGAAATCGAAGGAGAAATGGGAGACTCTAAAATGGGTCTGCATGCACGATTGATGTCGCAAGCATTGCGAAAACTAACGGCTTCAATCAGCAAAACCCAATCGACGGTGATTTTCATCAATCAATTGCGAGAGAAAATCGGCGTGATGTTTGGCAATCCCGAAACGACTACTGGGGGGAATGCGTTGAAATTCTATGCCTCTGTGCGCTTAGACATCCGTCGCTCAACTCAAATTAAAGACAGCCAAGGGGGAATCAACGGAAATCGTACACGTGTCAAAGTAGTCAAAAATAAGGTCGCCCCTCCATTTAAGACTGTCGAATTCGATATTTTATATGGAAAAGGAATTTCCAAAAATGGTGAATTATTGGACTTGGGTGTAGAAGAAGAAATCATTCAAAAAAGCGGGTCTTGGTTTAGCTATGGAGACACCAAACTTGGACAAGGAAGAGACTCGGTTATAAAGTTATTCGAGGATAATCTCGAGCTTGCAGAAGAGATTGAAGACAAAATCCGAAACATCCAATCGGAGGAAGAATAACTTAAGAATAGCCCTCTTTTCGCAATTGCTCACGAAAGAACGCAAAAGTCTTTTCTCTGAGTTTTGGAAGGTCATTGGTTGTCAAGCCAGTTGTTTCAATGGCAGGGTGAACAATTGCGCGAACAACCCCAGGGGAACCCGACCAGTATTTGTGACCAAACTGAAAAGGAAAGCGTTTTTTACAATCGGGTAGTGTAATGGGGACGATGGGCATTTGGTATTGAATGGCCAAGCTAAAAGCACCATTTTTAAAAGGAGCCAAATAGACGTCGGGATGAGGAACGAGCCCCTCCGGATAAATGCACACACTGTATCCAAGATCTAATTTTCTTTGTGCTCGGTGATATACGTTTTTTCTACTTTTCGCACTTTCCCGATCCACAAGAATTGCCGCGCGACGATATATATAGTTAAATATTGGAATTTCTTCAAGTTCGCGTTTTCCAACAAATACAAATGGGTTTCGAACCGCCATTAGAACGAGCATGATATCAATCATACTGAGGTGGTTGGCGACAAACATATAATTCTTCCCTTTTTCTAGCGTTTGAAATTGCTTAAATCGAGGCCAAAACCCCATGCCATAGAGTATAATTGGCGACCAAACCCAACGAGCTACCCAAAAGACGTGACGATACCATTGCTCTCTTTGAAGAAAAATAAGAAGCAAAGGAAAACAAATGAAGACACCAATTCCTGCAAGAATATAAAACCATACATTCCAAAGCCCGTAAATGATTTTCTTCGCGAATTGTATCACGGGAGTAAAAGTAGTGATTTGAAGATAATCCAAAAGGCGTACCTTTGTAAAGAGACAAAACACGTATTGATGGCTCGGATTTTAACAGGAATTCAAAGTACTGGAACTCCACATTTGGGGAATCTACTCGGAGCCATTCTGCCTGCTATTGAAATGGCAAATCAAAGCAAGGACGACTCCTTTTTGTTTATTGCAGATATTCATGCCCTAACTCAAATTAAAGATTCCACCCAAACCAAAACAAACACCTATGCAACTGCTGCTGCATGGCTTGCTTGTGGTTTGGATCCTCAAAAAACAGTTTTCTATCGCCAGTCTGACGTGCCTCAAGTCACAGAGCTGGCGTGGTATCTCAACTGCTTTTTTCCTTACAGCCGCTTGAGTTTAGCCCATTCATTTAAAGATAAAGCCGACCGACTAGAGGATGTCAACGCCGGGCTATTTACTTATCCAATGCTGATGGCTGCAGACATTTTGTTATATGACGCACATCAAGTTCCTGTGGGTAAGGACCAGTTACAACACCTTGAAATGACGCGAGACGTCGCTAATCGATTTCATGCCCAATTTGGCGAAACCTTTGTACTCCCTGAAGCTGTATTACGGGAGTCGAATATGTATGTACCAGGAACAGATGGCGGTAAAATGAGCAAGTCAAAAAACAATATTATCGACGTCTTTTTACCTGAAAAACAGCTTCGCAAACAAGTCATGGGAATTGCTACTGACAGCACACCACTTGAGGAGCCAAAAGACCCAGAAAGTTGTACCGTATTTTCGCTTTACCGCATGGTTGCTCAAGAGAGTGCCGTCAAACAAATGCACCAACAATATGAATCGGGGGGCTTTGGATATGGCCATGCCAAGCAAGCTTTATTTGAGACATTACTCGATAAGTTTGCACCCGCAAGATCTCAGTTTGACAAGCTCATGGACGAGCCTCAACAAATGGATTTGGTCTTGAAGCAAGGTGCCCAAAAAGCACAAGAAATTGCACAGGATGTCCTCTCGAGGGTACGCTCTCGCTTGGGCTTTCTCACACAAGCTTAAACTGCTTTCCTGCCACTGGCCGAACCAAACCCATCAACTCGAGCTCAAAAAGTAAAGACGCTGCCTCGCCGACAGGACATTCTGCTTTCAAGGCAATCAGATC
>CAXRDL010000081.1:0-24590 GCA_964229535.1 Flavobacteriaceae bacterium
GAGGCCTTTTTATTTTCAGATACTTTGGAAAACAATATCCGTTTTGGGAAAGCCGAGACGACCAAAACCGAAGTTGAAAATGCTGCCAAACAAGCGGCTGTTCACAATAGCATCATGAATTTTTCTAAGGGCTATCAAACCATTATTGGAGAACGAGGCGTATCCCTTTCTGGGGGTCAAAAGCAGCGAATGTCAATCGCCAGAGCATTGATCAAGCAGCCCGAAATTTTACTCTTTGACGATTCCTTTTCCGCTGTGGATACCCAAACCGAGGAGACCATATTGAGCAATCTAAAATCGATGTCTTTTCAATCGACGACAATCGTGGTTTGTCATCGGGTATCTTCAGCTAAAAATGCAGATTTTATACTGGTGATGGACGAGGGTCGCATTGTTCAATATGGAACACATGAGGCATTGGTCAACGCACCAGGCCATTATGCAGAGCTGTGTAAAAAGCAACTGTAAGTGGTTTGCGGTTTCGTTTAAAAATCTTAATTTTAAACAATATTAACCCGAATCAAAATCCAAATGAGCGAAGACAAAACACATCGTAGCCCCGTGATGTCCCACCGATTGAGAAGCCGTCACAAAACGTATTTTTTTGATGTTTATAAAAATAAACATGGAAATCATTATCTCAAATTAACACAAAGTATTCGAGATATAAATTCTGCTCCTGACAATCCACAATATTTTCGTGAAACCCTTCATATCTACGAAGACTCCATCTATGAATTTTATCGGCACTTTAAAGATGTGGTTCAGCTCATCTAAGAAAAAAATAAATCTAATCCATCTCCAAAATTTGAAAGTGCGGATGAGAACTCAACTTCAAAAAAAGAGGATGAGCAGGAATGATATTTGTATGTTTGTAAAAAAACATGGCACGTACACCATCTAATATGTTGCCCTTGGGAACACAGGCACCTACATTTTCACTTCCAGACACGGTAAGTGGAAAAACCCGATCTCTCGACCAAATTCAAGGAAAAAAGGGAACTGTAGTGATGTTTATCTGCAATCACTGTCCATTTGTCAAACATGTCTTTACGGGAATTGTTGATTTGGCAAATTTTTACATGGGTAAAGGCGTTTCTTTTGTTGCGATTTCGAGCAATGATGTTGAAAACTATCCAGACGACGCTCCCGATTTGATGACCAAAGTAGCTGCCGAGCAAAAGTTTCCCTTTCCCTATCTATATGACGAAACCCAAGAAGTTGCACGCGCATACGATGCCGCTTGCACTCCTGATTTTTATATTTTTGATAAGAATAAGGCTTTGGTTTACCGCGGGCAGTTGGACGACTCTAGACCAGAAAATGGAATTCCCGTTACTGGAAATGACATGCGTTCCGCATTAAAGGCAATGTGTAATGGAAAAGAGATTTCAGTGACTCAAAAGCCGAGTATCGGTTGTAATATCAAATGGAAAAGCTAGCTCACTGCCACAAGCTCAACATCAAAAATCAATGCAGCATCTGGCGGAATCACAACTCCAGCTCCTCTAGATCCATAAGCCAAGTCGGAAGGAATCACAAAACGCGCTTTGTCTCCAACTTTTAGTAATGACACCCCTTCATCCCATCCAGGGATTACCTGACCTTGTCCCAAGACAAAGTCGATGGGTTGTTGACGTTTGTATGAAGAGTCAAATACTGTTCCATCAAGGAGTTGCCCTTTGTAATGAACTGAAACCGTTTGGCCAGCGGCCGCTTGTTGCCCTGTACCTTCTTGAATAATTTGATAGCGCAAACCGCTATCGGTTTGTTGAAAGCCCACAATCACCTTATCGAGTTCTTCCGCTTGCTTGGCTTTTTGAGCTTCGATGCGTTCCTGTGCCATTTGATTAAAAGAATTAAAGGCAGCAACAGCATCCCATTCTTGGGCATCTTTGCCAATGCGTTGAATCTCAATTTTATCAATTGTATCGCTCTGAGCAATGGAGTCAACGATTTCTTGTCCTTCAACAATACAGCCAAAGACCGTATGTTTTCCATCTAGCCACGGGGTAGGGACATGCGTTATAAAGAATTGGCTTCCGTTTGTTCCTGGACCAGCATTTGCCATCGATAAAATACCGGCTTTGTCATGACGTAAACTGGGATCGATTTCGTCGTCAAATTGGTAGCCAGGCCCGCCAACACCACTTCCTTGTGGACAACCCCCCTGAACCATAAAATCTGGTATCACACGATGAAAGTTCAAGCCATCGTAATAAGGTGTACCCGCTTGCTTCACTTCATTGGCTAAACTTCCTTCTGCCAAACCGACAAAATTACCTACGGTAGCTGGTGTTTTATCGTAATGAAGTTGAAGAATAAGAGTTCCTTTTTGGGTGTGGATTGCAGCGTAAATACCTTCTTTCATGTCAATTTATTAGGCGGCAAATATAGCGAAAAGAAAAGTGCTTAATTGGCAACTTCACTAATAAATTTGATGCGAAAAATTCGCAGGTCATCTTCTTCAAATTCTCCATCAAACTCATCAAAAGCTTCTTGAATATCATCGTTTTCAGCTTCCATAAAATACTCCTTCAACTCGTCCTGTTGGTCATCATCAAACAAGGCATCTACCTCATAGCCAATGTCCAGTTTTGTCCCCGAAAAAACAATTGTTTCGAGTTCTTTGATAAAGGTGGTTCTGTCCATTCCCTTGGCATCGGCAATATCTTCGAGAGGCAGTTTCCGATCGATATTTTGAATGATATACAACTTGAGTGTTGAATTGGCACCCGTGCTTTTGATGATGATATCTTGCGGACGGACGAGGTCATTGTCTTCGCAATATTTTTCGATGAGTTTCGCAAAAGAGCTTCCAAATTTCATTGCTTTCCCCTCACCTACCCCGTGGATATTTTTGAGTTCTTCAATGCTGATTGGGTACTTTAAAAGCATGTCTTCAATGGAGGATTCCTGAAAAACAGCGTATGGGGGAACACCAGATAATTCTGCCACCCTTTTTCGCTCTTTCATCAAAAGTCCGTACAATTTTTTGTCAAAAACTGCCACACCGCCCCCACTCGATGATGGAGCAGATTGGACTTGGTCGTATTTATGATTTTCTGTCATGAAAAACGAGTGAGGAGATTGAAGGAAGTCCTCGCCTTTTTTCGTCAACTTGATGACGCCATAGCTTTCAATCTCTTTTTTGAGTAAACCAGCCACAAGGAGTTGGCGAATCAGAGCTCGCCAATAGGATGGAGATTGATCAGAACCTACACCAAAAAAATCTTGATCGTCAACCTGACGAGTGATCAACAACGCATTTTTGATACCAGAAAGAATGTTGACGATTTCCTTGAATCGATATTGTTGGGCGGTATCATTGATGACTGTAAGTAGTTTTTCTACTTGCTCTTGGGCTTCCTTTTTTGGTTTTGGGTTTCGTGAATTGTCATCCATGTCCGCACCAGGACCATTGTTTTCATCAAACTCTTCGCCAAAATAGTGGAGGATAAACTTACGCCTAGACATCGAGGTTTCCGCATAGGCAACCATTTCGTGTAGAAGAGCGTAGCCGATCTCCTGCTCCGCAATGGGTTTTCCTGACATAAATTTTTCTAGTTTTTCAATGTCTTTATAGGCATAAAAAGCCAAGCAATGCCCTTCACCTCCATCACGACCTGCACGACCCGTTTCTTGGTAGTAACTTTCAATACTTTTTGGGATATCATGATGGATTACAAATCGCACATCGGGTTTATCGATTCCCATTCCAAATGCAATGGTAGCGACGACAACATCTACATCTTCCATCAAAAACATGTCTTGATTTTTCACACGTTGTTTAGAGTCTAATCCTGCATGATAGGGTACCGCTTTGATACCATTGACTTGCAAGACCTCAGCGAGCTGCTCTACACGCTTTCTCGATAAACAATACACAATACCCGACTTTCCTTCATTTTTTTTGATAAATGAGGTAATGTCACGGTCAACTTGATCCGTTTTTGGCAGTACCTCATAAAACAAATTTGGTCGGTTAAAAGATGCTTTGAAGGTAACTGCGTTTGTAATCCCTAAATTCTTTAAAATATCTTCTTGCACTTTGGGAGTAGCGGTAGCGGTTAACCCAATCACTGGAATCTTTTCATCGATACGGTCTAATATCCCTCTTAAATTTCGATACTCTGGCCTAAAGTCATGACCCCATTCTGAAATACAGTGCGCTTCATCAACTGCCATAAAACTAATTGGAACAGAACGCAAAAAGTCAACATAGTCTTGTTTAGTCAATGACTCAGGCGCTACATATAGCAATTTCGTAACCCCATTTGTGATGTCATCCTTTACCGTTTGCACTTGACTTTTAGTCAGTGAGGAATTCAAAACATGCGCTACGCCATCTTGTTTTGAAATTCCACGAATGGCATCAACTTGATTTTTCATCAAAGCGATGAGTGGAGAAACAACAATAGCGGTTCCTTCGAGAAGCAATGCTGGCAATTGATAACATAAAGATTTTCCTCCGCCAGTGGGCATAATCACAAAAGTATCCTTGCCAGAAAGCAGGGTATGAATCACTTCTTCTTGAAGACCACGAAATTTAGAGAATCCGAAAAAATGCTTTAATGAAGATGAAAGCTTATAATCTTTGGAACTCATATTTACCTGTAAAGCCGATTTTGTACATTTGCCAACTAAATATACGTCATAATTTCCAAACTTTGTAAGCTCATCTAACATTGGGCAAAAAATCTGATAATTTTAACAAGCCCTGTACGAATGGCTGAAAAGGAAATGTCTTTCTTGGAACACTTAGAAGATCTACGATGGCATCTTCTTCGATCGATTGTTGCCATACTGATTGCTGCTTTAGCTGCATTTTTAGCTAAAAATTTTGTCTTTGATGTTTTATTATTTGGACCAAAAAAAACAGATTTTCTAACCTACAAGCTGCTTTGTCAAGCGTCCAATCTTATTGGCTTTGATGATAGCTTTTGCATCAGTGAATTGCCTTTTCGAATTCAGAGTCGTACCATGGCTGGTCAGTTTTCAGCACATATTTGGACGTCGATTACCTTGGGATTTGTCGTTGCGTTTCCTTATGTGATTTACCAGTTTTGGAAATTTATTAGTCCAGGTTTATACTCACACGAAAAAAGAACAGCAAGTGGCTTCATATCCATATCTTCACTTTTGTTTTTTATGGGTGTTTTATTTGGCTATTATGTGGTTACGCCCCTTTCCATACGGTTTTTGGGCACCTATACAGTAAGTGCAGAGATATTCAATGATTTTGACCTCAATAGTTACACCGCGCTAGTGCGGGCATCTGTCTTGGCTTCTGGGCTCATTTTTGAGCTGCCCATTTTGGTCTATTTTTTGACTAAAATTGGACTGATAACCCCAGAGCTGATGCGTAAATACCGAAAAATAGCACTGGTCTTGGTCATGTTTTTATCTGCAGTAATCACACCGCCAGATGTAGCCAGTCAAATCATCGTAGCAATTCCTGTGCTCATTTTGTATGAGTTGAGTATTTTTATATCCAAGCGAGTTGTTCGAAACATAAACAAAAAAAGCTGAGAAATGTTGAAATTAGCAGCAAATCATATCACCAAAAAATACGGGAAACGAAAAGTCGTTGATGATGTCAGTATTGAAGTTAGTCAAGGTGAAATCGTCGGGCTACTCGGACCAAATGGTGCTGGAAAAACAACATCTTTTTACACCATCGTTGGCTTGATTAAACCCAACTCTGGTTCTATCGTATTGGACGATACCAATATCACCTCCTATCCGATGTATCAACGAGCGCAAAACGGTATTGGCTATTTGGCACAAGAGGCATCGGTTTTTCGAAAATTGAGTGTAGAGGACAATATTCGTTGTGTGTTGGAGCTTACGAAGATGAGCAAGTCTGAACAACAAGAAAAAACAGAGTCTTTACTCGAGGAATTCAGTTTAACCTCTATTCGAAAAAATCGTGGAGATTTACTGTCGGGTGGAGAGCGTAGGCGTACAGAAATCGCTCGTGCATTGGCAACAGACCCTAAATTTTTACTTCTAGACGAGCCATTTGCAGGGGTTGATCCTGTTGCGGTTGAGGACATTCAAAAAATTGTAGCGCATCTAAAAAAGAAAAATATCGGGATCCTAATTACCGATCACAATGTTCAGGAAACACTAGCAATCACTGACCGAACCTATCTGATGTTTGAAGGAAAAATACTGAAAGCAGGAAAACCAGAAGATTTGGCAAATGATGAGATCGTGCGAAAAGTTTACCTAGGGCAAAATTTTGAGCTACGCAAAAAGAAAATCACCCTTTAGATTTCGCAACAAGGCAGTACATTACAGAAAGTAAAACGTATATACTTATTGCTAAGCTCCATGCGCCATGGCCAAAGCGCATCCACAAAAACAAGAGTGATAGCATGATTAGCAATACCAAAACAACAGAAGTGACTGAATTTTTGAGTTGGAAACGATAAAATATAAGCGAACTGTTGAGCAAATAAGACGTAACGACTATACCACCTACAAGAAAAGGGAAAGTCAAATCGAGGCCGAGATGAGGAGCCCCAATCCAAAGTAGCGCATTTGCAGGAGTGGGAAGACCTCTAAAGTAGGCCTGACTGTTCTCACTTGTGTTATATTTTGCCAATCGGTAAGCAGAAGCTAGCGTAATGATAAACCCGAGAAATACCCAAGGGTAATCAACATTCATCGTTGTTAGCATCACCGTGGTAAGCGCCCCCGGAACTACACCAAAACTAATCACATCCGCCAAAGAATCCAGTTCAGCGCCAAAACGGCTAGTCCATCCCATGGTACGAGCGACAAAACCATCAAAAAAATCAAATACAGCAGCTAACAATACACAAAGGGTAGCCGTGTCAAAATCCAATAACGCTATAAAAAAAAGTGCGCAACAACCAAGTGCGGCATTGGCAAGGGTGAGGATATTTGGGATAGATTTCATGTTGCTAAGATAACAAAGTCATCAACAACAATACGACTTGCTTTTTCCTATCTTTGAACGAATGAACAGCAATCTATTTAAAAGTATCCTCAGTGCTGTATTGCTAACGTTTGCTTGGCCGATCAATGGGTTTTCTATACTCATCTTTGTCGCTTTTGTGCCTTTGCTTCAACTCCTTTATAATCAACCAACAAAAAAGTCAAAGCAAACAACTGCTTTCTTTTTTTTAAGTTTTTTCCTTTGGAATTTAGGGATTTCTTGGTGGATCTGGAATGCATCGCCATTTGGGATGTGGTTTGCTGTCATTGTAAACAGTTGGTTAATGACAATCGTATTTATGGCAACTCGCATGGTCATCCGAAGACTATCACACCAAGCAGGTCTTTTGTTTCTGACTACGTTTTGGATGAGCTTTGAACTTCTGCATTTGCATTGGGACTTTTCATGGCCATGGTTTCAACTGGGCAATGTGTTTTCTGAAACGACCTCATGGATACAATGGTACGAATACACAGGTGTATTTGGGGGTAGTCTTTGGGTTTGGATTGTCAATATCCTATGCTTTCAAGCCGTTCGAGGGACTTCGTTCGAATTCCGAAAATTAGCTTTAGGAATTGTTGCGATTGCCATTCCGATTAGTATTTCTTTGTTGATCTACAGCAATCATAAACCGCAAAATAATTCAACGATTGAGGTTGTTATCGCACAGCCAAACATTGACCCTTACGAGGAAAAATTTGTAGCGAGTGATCTCGAACAATCCAAATCACTTTTTGAGCTCATTGCGCCAAAGCTGACCCCAACAACAGACTTGATCCTTGCGCCCGAAACCTATTTTACGGAAGGTTTTGGCTCCTATTTGCCAAGCTTTATTTCGAGCTCACTATATCAGACTATTCAAGAGGAAATCGATCAAATCGGAACTGTACAGTTGATGACAGGAATACAGTTTTATCAGGTTTACACAGAATCAGACAAAACCACAACTTCAAATCAATATGGCGACCAATGGGTTGACTTTTACAACAGTGCATTTTTAAGTGGGACGAATCCTTTACAAGTATATCATAAATCCAAACTTGTAGTTGGGGTTGAAACCTTACCATACAAAGAAGTCATTGAGCCCTTATTGGGAAACATCATGCTTGACTTGGGAGGGACAGTTCGCAGTCGGGCTACGGGTGCAGAGCGAAGTGTATTTCAACTTCATAGTGAAACCAAAGTTGCTCCTATCATCTGCTATGAATCAGTTTATGGTAGTTTTATCAGCGGCTTTGTACGCAATGGCGCAGAGTTTTTAGCCGTGATGACAAATGATGCTTGGTGGGGCACAACTCCGGGACATCGCCAATTGTTGAGCTACACAAAACTTCGCGCAATCGAGACAAGGTTACCTATTGTCAGATCTGCAAATTCAGGGATTTCAGCTGTGATTGATACCTATGGAGAGGTCACACAACAAATTCCTTATCTCGAACGTGGTGCCATGTCTTCTACAATCACCCCACAAAAACAAATCACTTTTTACGTGTTGTATGGAGATTATATTGCACGTTTGTCTTTGTTTATATCCATCCTTTTGCTTTTACTTGCAATCGCACGAAAAAAACTGATTTTTAGATAGTTATATTAATAATCTTTTTAACTTAGCAAAAAAATTGCACCTGCATCAGGCAGGATTTACTCATGAAAATCTACACCAAAACTGGCGACCAGGGGATGACCTCATTATATGGAGGTGAACGCGTATCCAAAAGCCATCTTCGCATTGAAACCTACGGAACCGTAGACGAACTCAATGCTTGGATGGGTATGATTGCCTCGAATTCTGAGCGCGAATACTACTATTCTGATTTAGTGACGATTCAAAATCACTTGTTTGTTTTGGGAGCCATGCTAGCTGTAGATGGAGAGCATACCGAGTTACCCTTGAAAAAAATTGACACTGATGATATTAAATGGATTGAGAAATGTATCGATAAAATTGTGGCGACCCTTCCGCCCATGACCCATTTTATTCTTCCGGGAGGTAGTACGGTAGCTTCACATGCTCACCTTGCACGATGTGTGTGTCGACGAGCAGAAAGACTCGCTGTTACGCTGAGTAAAAGTGCATTTGTAGACGACATTGCAGTCATTTACCTCAATCGACTTTCAGATTATTTGTTTTGCCTAGCACGTTTAATCTGTAAAAACACTGATAGTGAGGAAGTTAAGTGGATTCCGAGAATCTAACTATTTTACTTGCATAATTCCACCAAACCTATATTTTTGCAACTTTAATACAGTGTGTTATGTATTGGACTTTAGAACTTGCATCCTATCTCAGTGATGCCCCTTGGCCAGCCAACAAAGACGAGCTAATCGACTTTGCCATTCGTACTGGTTCACCTCTTGAAGTTGTTGAAAATCTTCAGGCGATAGAAGACGAAGGAGAGATTTATGAATCTATCGATGAAATCTGGCCCGATTACCCAACTGATGATGATTATCTTTGGAATGAAGATGAGTACTAAAATTTAGCAACACAGTTTAGCTACACAACGACCTTTTTTTCCTTATTTTTGATGTCCTAGACGACAACCTATGAGTATTTTAAATCGTGTTTTAAACGTTTTTGTTGGGGATAAGTCCCGTAAAGATTTAAAATCCATTCAACCCATCGTTTTTCAAATTCTTGAACAAGAGAAAAAAATCTCTACATTTTCTAACGATGAGCTAAGAGAAAAAACGAACGGTTTTAAATCCCAAATCCAAGATATCAGAACACCCCTTCAGGAAAAAATAAATACCCTACAACAACAAATTGACCAAAGCGGGAATATAGACGAAAAAGAGTCTCTATACAGCGAAATTGATGCGCTACAAGAAGAAGCAAATCAAGGAGTTTCGGCTTACCTCGATGAAATTTTGCCAACTGCCTTTGCCATTGTCAAAGAAACTGCAAAACGATTTACAAACAACAGTTCGATTGAAGTCACAGCCAACGCATTTGACAGAGAGATTTCAGGGACAAAATCCTATGTTAAACTAAATGGAGACAAAGCGACCTGGTCCAATTCGTGGGATGCCGCTGGCAAACAAGTCACTTGGGATATGATCCATTATGACGTGCAGCTTATCGGAGGGATTATCCTTCATCAAGGCAAAATTGGCGAAATGCAGACCGGAGAAGGAAAAACCTTAGTGGCTACACTTCCTGTATACCTCAACGCCTTAAGCGGTAATGGAGTTCATTTGGTAACTGTAAATGATTACCTCGCCAAAAGAGACAGCGCATGGATGGCGCCTATTTTCGAATTTCACGGTCTCAGCGTGGATTGTATCGATTACCACAAACCCAACTCCCCCGAACGTCGAAAAGCATATCTGGCAGACATTACCTATGGCACAAACAATGCCTTTGGGTTTGATTACCTGCGAGACAATATGGCACACTCAACTGAAGATATGGTACAGCGTGTTCACAACTACGCAATTGTGGATGAGGTTGACTCTGTCTTGATCGACGATGCAAGAACACCATTAATTATCTCTGGTCCTGTACCAGAGGGTGATCGACACGAATTTACCGAGCTCAAGCCAAAAATAGCTCAACTTGTACAGAACCAAAGGCAATATATCAACACGATCTTGGCTGAAGCCAAAAAGCATATCGCCGAGGGCAATACCGTTGACGGCGGATTTATGCTCCTCCGTGCTTTTCGAGGATTGCCAAAAAACAAGGCACTCATCAAGTTTTTGAGCCAAGAAGGTGTTCGGCAGCTCTTACAAAAAACCGAAGGGCAATACATGCAAGACAACAACCGAGAAATGCCCAAAATTGATGCGGAATTGTTCTTCGTTATCGATGAAAAAAATAACCAAATCGAACTCACAGATAAAGGGGTTGAGCACTTATCAGACGATAAAAATACTGCTGACTTTTTTGTGCTTCCTGACTTGGGTGCTGAAATTGCAAAAATTGAAAGCAAAGGCCTAGAGATTGAAATCGAAGCGGAAGAAAAAGACAAACTATTTGGTGAATTTAGTGTGAAAAGCGAGCGGATTCACACCTTGAATCAACTGCTAAAGGCCTACACCCTTTTTGAAAAAGACATTGCCTATGTGGTGATGGACAACCAGGTAAAAATAGTCGATGAGCAAACGGGACGAATTATGGAAGGTCGCCGATACTCTGACGGCTTGCATCAAGCTATAGAAGCAAAAGAAAATGTGAAAATTGAAGCTGCCACCCAAACCTTTGCTACAATCACACTTCAAAACTATTTTCGGATGTATCGCAAGCTGGCAGGCATGACGGGTACCGCGATTACAGAAGCTGGTGAATTTTGGGAAATCTATGAGCTTGATGTTGTCGAAATTCCTACCAACCGACCAATTGCCCGAAATGATGAAAACGACCTGATCTATAAAACCAAACGAGAAAAGTACAATGCGGTTATCGATCAGGTAACGCAGTTGTCCAATGCTGGTCGCCCCGTATTGATTGGCACGACTTCTGTTGAGATTTCAGAACTCTTGAGCCGAATGTTACAGCGGCAAAACATCAAACACAATGTACTCAACGCCAAGTTACACAAAAAAGAAGCAGATATCGTTGCAGAGGCAGGAGACGCTGGTATCGTTACCATTGCAACAAATATGGCTGGACGTGGAACAGACATCAAAATAAACGATGCGGTCAAAACTGCTGGTGGACTTGCAATTATCGGAACAGAACGTCATGATTCCCGACGAGTGGATCGCCAACTTCGTGGGCGTTCAGGACGACAAGGAGATCCCGGTAGCTCTCAATTTTATGTGTCACTAGAGGACAATTTGATGCGATTGTTTGGCTCTGAGCGAGTTGCCAAAATGATGGATCGTATGGGGGTCAAAGAAGGTGAGGTAATCCAACACTCTTTGATGACCAAATCAATTGAACGTGCCCAGAAAAAAGTAGAAGAAAACAACTTTGGTATTCGAAAGCGTCTTCTTGAGTATGACGATGTGATGAATGCCCAAAGAGAAGTGGTTTATAAGCGTCGCAAACATGCACTGAAAGGAGAGCGATTGAAAGTAGACATTGCCAATATGGTTTATGAAACTGCACAGAGTATTGTTGAAAACAACCGGGAAACCAAAGATTTTAAAAACTTTGATTTTGAGCTGATTCGTTTCTTCTCCATGAGCTCGCCCGTTGATGCCCAAGAATTTGAAACCATGGATTATACCGAGTTGGTCGATCAGGTTTACGAAGCTGCATACGAACGTTTACAGAGCAAAACCAAACAAAGCGCAGAACAAGTATTTCCTGTGATCAAGGATGTATATGAGAATCCTGCAAATAAGTTTGAGCGTATCGTTGTTCCGTTTACGGATGGTAAAAAAACCTTGAATGTGGTTACAAATTTGAAAAACGCTTATGAATCAGAGGGAAAGCAGCTCATTGAAGACTTTGAAAAAAATATCAGCTTAGCGATTATTGACGATTCATGGAAAGAGCATCTGCGCAAAATGGACGAGCTCAAGCAATCTGTACAATTAGCAGTCCACGAGCAAAAAGACCCTTTGTTGATTTACAAATTTGAGGCGTTTGAACTCTTCAAGACGCTAATGGATAAAATCAACCGAGATATTGTCTCCTTTTTGTTTAAAGGCGAATTGCCTGCTCGCGAGAGCCAACCCATACGGGAAGCGCGAAATGTGCGTCGAAAGCAAAATATCCAAACCTCAAAAGAAGAGGTGTTGAATAGCGATGAAATGGCAATGCGAAATCGTCAGGTTGGCGCATCGGCTGGACAGCGGCAAAGAGAAGTGGTGGAAACCATTGTCCGCGAAAGACCTAAAATTGGGAGAAACGAAAAAGTTGAGATTCAGCACATCACCTCAGGAGAACGAAAAACGGTTAAGTTTAAACAAGCCGAGCCCCTACTCATCAAAGGAGAATGGGTATTGAATGAAACATCATGATTGTAATCATAGGTCCTGCACATCCATATCGAGGTGGGATTGCTGACACCAACGAGTCTTTAGCACAAGCCCTGATTGAGTTGGGACAAGATGTTGAAATCTTTTCATTTTCACGACTGTATCCAAGTCGGCTTTTCCCGGGGAAAACTCAATTTAGCAGTAAAGAAAAGCCAAAGGGAATCGATATTGAAAGATGTATCGATTCGATTGGACCGAACTCTTGGCGAAAGACTGCCAAAGCAATCAATAAAATGTCGCCCTCACTCGTTATTTTTCGCTATTGGACTCCATTTTTGGGACCTTGTCTGGGAACGATTGGACGCTTGATCAAAACCAAATGTGTAATCATCGTTGACAATGCCATCAGTCACGAGCCAAAATTTGGCGAGTCTTTTTTTCTCCGCTATATGCTAGCAGCGCAAGACGGCGTGATTTCACTATCTCATCACACTTCAAAACAGCTGAACTTTATTAAATCAAAGCCATGTTTGACGTATCCACACCCCATCAATAAAGGGCTAGTACCAATGATTGAAAAAGAAAAAGCAAGGTCGATTCTAGGTCTGGATCACAATATGCCTGTTGCCTTGTTTTTTGGGTTGATTAGAAAATACAAAGGGGTTGGACTATTGATTGAGGCGATTGCTCAGCTCAAAAATCAAATCCCTGATCTTCGTGTTTTAATCGTTGGCGAGCCATACATTCCGATAAGGCCCTATTTAAAGCAAACAAAAGAACTTGGCGTTGAAGAAATGATAAGCTTTCACACTTCCTATGTTGAGGACAAGGATGTTGGGGTGTGGTTTTCTGCCTGCGATTGCGTTGTACAACCCTATCAAGCAGCAAGTCAAAGTGGAATTACACCAATGGCATTGCATTATCAACGTCCGATGGTCGTTACTGACGTTGGGGGGTTATCGGAAGGGTTAGACATGCCAGTAGCTAAAATCGTTTCTCCATTTGCAAGTTCAATCGCAGCTGGCTTGGAGACAATTTTAAAGGCCGATTCACCTTCGAAAAAAGATTTTGCAGCCCACCAAGAACAAAGAAGCTGGAAAAATTTTGCGCAAAAAATCCTGACTTTTGCACAATCTTTGTAGCACAAACCAAAATCATTATTATGAAAACACTTATCACCTACTTTTTCACTGGACTCATTTACCTTCTGATGTCATCTTGCCATATCGCACCGCCAAAAATGATTGACAATCCCACTCCAGTGGGGCTACCAAATTCGATAGAACTACAAGAATATAAAACAGCTTATTTCGCATCAGGGTGTTTTTGGTGTGTAGAAGCCATTTATGAAAGTGTATATGGCGTTGAAGAAGTGATTTCTGGATATGCTGGCGGAACGACTGTAAACCCCAATTATCAACAAATTGGAACCGGACGAACTGGTCATGCAGAGACTGTTGAGGTGTATTACGACCCGAGTAAAGTAGACTTTAAAACGCTTCTAGCTGTTTTTTTTAATTCCCATGATCCTACGACAAAGAATCGACAAGGACCAGACTCAGGCACGCAATACCGCTCCATTGCTTTTTACAACGATGATAGCGAAAAGAAAATCATTGAAAACTATATTGCAGAGTTGACTCGCGATCAGGTGTTTGATAAACCCATTGTTACCGAAATCAAGCCACACACCAAATTTTATAAAGCTGAAGAATACCATCAGGATTTTGAAAAGCTCAATCCGCTCCACCCCTATGTACGTCAGATTTCCATTCCTCGATTGAATCGATTTAAGGCAAAAAGCCCAGACGTTTTAAAAGAGTCAAAATAGGAACATTTTGATTCTAAGGGAGTAAATATCGGCGTGCCGTTCGCGCAAACACCAAACCAATCGCTGACCCAAAAAGAGCACCACAAACGATATCGATGGGGTAATGTACACCAACATATACTCTACTGTATGCAACAATAGCTGCCCACAAAACCAGCCAACGCATGGCAGGATATATTGATTTAAAAAATGTGATAAAGAAAATAGCTAAGGCAAAAGAGTTTGAGGAATGGCCAGAGAAAAATCCATACAGCCCGCCACAACGATCTTTTACCAATCGCATCAAGGGTGCAATATCAGGGTCATGACAAGGACGTAATCGTGCGAATCCGTCTTTAAACAAATTGGTGATTTGATCTGTACAAGTGATCAATAAAGCAATGGTAAAGACAAACCACAGCCCCTTTTTCCATCCAATATGTCGGAAAGTATAGATCAGTAATACCACATAAAGGGGTATCATATTGAATTTGTCGGTCATAAACAGCCAAAACCCATCCCATGACTCAGATCCGAGAGTGTTTAGATACAAAAAGAGTTGTTCGTCAAGTTGAATCATTGGTAAGATGATATTTGTTGATCATAAAATTGGGTAGCTTGTTCAACCCAATTTGCTACTTCTTGCGTTGCGATTTCTCTATCTTCAGCAGTAAATGATTCCCACCATTCAATCTCATCGTTTTGAAGATTGATTACAAAGCGAGGAAAAGTGGTGTGTATCACAAAAATTGATTCTGGAAATTCAGATGAATCCGCTAAAAGAAATTCAGGTAGTTGTTCCATTGTTACGAATTAGTTTGTTGGTCTGGAATAAAAAACGAAGATACAACAACAGGGAAGATGCCACCAAACCAGATAAAAGTCCGATCCAAACCCCAAAAGCCCCTAAAGGCGTGTAGAGGCCAAGGTAAACCATCGTTGTAAATCCAACCAAGCCGTAAGACGCAAAGCATATCCAAGTCGGAACAATCACGTCTTGCAATCCGCGAAGTGCACCAAGGGCAACGACTTGAGCGCCATCAAAAATTTGAAAAAAGGCAGCGACTAAAAATAAGGAAGAAGCAATAGTCGCGACTTCTACCACATCGGCTGCTGTCGATGATTCGAGATACAACCAAGGAAAAGAGTCTTTGGCAAAAATAAAAACCACTGCAAAGACAATATCAATCAACAGCGTCAATAAAAAAACTGACTTGGCAATCCTTCTCAAATCCACAAATGCACCCAATCCTTTTTGGTTTCCAACTCGTATCATCGCTGCAACACTCAACCCCATGGCTACCATAAAAGTCATAGAAGAGATATTTAGTGCAATTTGATTTGCTGCCTGTTCGTTTTTGCCTAGCAGCCCACATACCCAAATCGCAGAGGTAAAAAACGCAACCTCAAAAAGCATTTGAAGAGCAGATGGAAAGCCCAAACGAAAGAGCTTACGCATTTGAATTTTGGAATACATCATCTGCCATATCCCTTTGATATAATATGATAAATGTTTGTGGTAGCGAATAAAACCGATCAATGCAAAAAGCATCACTAGTCGAGAGACAAGTGTTCCAATTGCAGCACCTGTCACACCCCAAGCAGGAAAACCCCATTTACCAAAAATCAATACATAATTGACAAGCACGTTGACCACGTTGGCAAGCACAGTCGCATACATAGAGTAACGAGTCAGCGACATTCCATCCGTAAATTGTTTAAAGGCCTGAAAAACAATTAATGGGAAAAGAGAGACAGCAACCCATTTCAAATAAGGGAATGCCAATTCGACAACTTCTTCTGGCTGGCCCATAGAAAACATCAGCTTACGGGAAAGGTAAACCGATAAAAAAAGTGCCAAACCCAAAGCTAGACACCACAGCAGACCGTGATAGAAAATCGACTTGACCTCTTTTGGACGTTTGGCTGCGTCTCCCTCGGCTACTAAGGGTGTAATCGCAGTTGAAAATCCAATTCCAACCGACATCGCAATAAAAATGAAACTGTTACCTAATGAGATTGCTGCCAATTCAGCCGTTCCGAGTTGCCCCACCATTACATTATCGATAAACTGAACAAAGGTGTGACCCAACATTCCGATAATGACTGGGTAGGATAACTTTAAGTTGTAAGAAAATTCTTTGGTGTAGGCCGTAAGATTCAAATCCGTCCGATTATTTGGTTTCTAAAGGAGATCCTCCGACAAGACCATAGGTATCATATAAATAAATGAGAGAAGTCAGGGTGGCTGCACCCAGTTCAAGCTCTCTTTTATTTACAGCGTCAAAGGTATCGGTGGCTGCATGATGATGGTCAAAGTATCGTTGGGAATCGGGGCGCAATCCAGCCAATACATTGGTTTTGGTTTTCAACGGACCGATGTCTGCTCCACTCCCACCCTTTTCAAAGTAATGGATCAAATACGGCTTGAACAAGGGTTCCCATGATTGCACCTGTTCAAATTCGTAATCTGGAAGGTCAAAATTAAATCCTCTTGGTGTAAATCCCCCTGCATCTGATTCGAGTGCGAAAATATGTGTTTCTCCTTTCAGGGCAGCCATTTCGGCATACTTACGTCCTCCTCGGAGACCGTTTTCCTCGTTCATAAACAATACCACACGAATTGTGCGCTTGGGTTTGTAGTCCAACTCTTTAAAAAAACGCAACACTTCCATAGACTGTACGCAGCCCGCACCGTCGTCATGGGCGCCATCGCCAATATCCCAAGAATCGAGATGACCGCCTACCAGAATAATTTCATCTGGAAAAGTTGAACCAGTGATTTCACCGATCACATTATAGGACAATACATCTTCGTACTGTTTACACTGTTGACGAAATAAAAATTTGAGCTTAGGGGCAATTTTTAGAAGATTACTCAATTTCTCGGCTGCATTGGTGCTTATTGCAGCAGCAGGAATACGTTGGCTCACTGGTTGGTCTCCATAGCTCATGGCTCCCGTATGCGGATAATCGTCCATACGAAGACTCATCGACCGCACGATTACGCCAATTGCACCGTATTGACTTGCTTGACGAGCCCCATCATAGCGTTGATTCACACACCCCCCATAGGCAGAGAAGGTGCTGATCAAATCCGCTTGCATCGGGCGATTGAAAAAAACAATTTTTCCATCGATATTTTCTCGTCCCAAGACAGCGAGTTCCTCAAAATTTTGTACCTCTACTACCTCAGCTTTTAACCCAACTGAAGGAGTAGCCACCGATCCACCTAGAGCTGTAATCGGGACGTTGAAAGTCACCCCCGGCTCAGTTTCAATCAACGCAAATTCTTTTGGGCCACGAACCCATTTTGGTACCAATACGGGCTGTAACCATACTCTGTCTAAGTTTAGCTTTTCCAACTCTTCTTTAGACCATTCTACGGCACGTTCGGCATTGAGCGAACCCGAAAGACGTCCGCCGATTTGGTTGGTCAGATAGTCTAGCCAGTCATAGGCCTGGCCGTTGAGCAAAGCCGTATTATAAATCGATTTTAACATCAGAGAATCTCTTTGCTGCTGGGCATAGGAAAAGTATACCACAAATAAGAGAAGAAAGAGTGCGAATTTTTTCATGGTAATCAGTAGATTTAATGGTTGACAAACTGTTTGACTGTGTCAGCAGTAATGCGATCATCAGAAAGAATATGGAGACGTTCAACTACATTTCGAAGCTGCCTGACGTTTCCCGTCCAATTTATTTCTGTAAGAAGTTTTACTGCGTTTTTTTCAATCGATTTTGGTGGCATCAATGCAGTATTAAAATGGTCGATGAGGAGTGGAATATCGCTTCGGCGGTCGTTTAATGGAGGTACTTGTATTTCGATAACAGCTAGTCGATGAAATAAATCCTCACGGAAACGCCTAGCATTGATTTCTTCAGTTAAATTTTTATTGGTAGCTGCGACCACTCTCACATCAACAGAAATGTCTTTATCACTTCCCACACGCTGAACCTTGTGCTCTTGAAGGGCACGTAAAACTTTGGCTTGGGCTGGCAGACTCATATCGCCAATCTCATCTAAAAACAGTGTGCCGCCATGAGCCGATTCAAACTTTCCCTTTCGGTCTTTGTGTGCCGAAGTAAACGCTCCTTTGACGTGACCAAATAATTCACTTTCGATAAGCTCAGAAGGAATCGCTGCACAATTCACTTCCACAAATGGACCTTTATGACGAAGACTATTTTTGTGAATGGCATCAGCAATCAACTCCTTACCGCTACCATTTGGGCCTTGCACCAAGACGCGAGCTTGTGTGGGTGCGACTTTAGAAATCAACTTGTGGATGCGCTGCATGGCATCAGACTCTCCAACCATTTGTTGGGATACAATTGGTTTTATTACTACCTCTTGAACAGGTACTGGCTGGGTTTTCGATTGCAGGGCACTTCTGACCGTTGATAACAAATGATTGAGATCAGGAGGTTTTGAAATATAATCGAATGCGCCCATACGCATGGCCTTTACTGCTGTTTCCAGATTCCCATGACCAGAAATCATAACGACAGGAGTTGTAGGCGTGTGATTTCGAATAAAATCCAACACCTCAATACCATCTTTTTTGGGCATTTTGATATCACAAAGAATGAGATCAAACTCTTGTTTTTTAATGGTTGAGATTCCTTCTTGCCCATCCGTTGCTTCGGTAAATTTATAGGATTGATTGTCTTCCTGTAAAACCTTTTTTAACACCCGACGAATGCTATCCTCGTCTTCAATAAGCAAAATATTTGACATATTATGATGAATGAATTACGCGTTGGGGGAATGGTATTTCGATCTTATGCTCTGCAAAGGCCTCATAGATTGAAAATCGAATATCACTTTGAATGGGAACGGCTTTAAAGCTGTTTTTCAGGGAAAAGGCAATTTCAAAATCGAGACTGCTTTCTCCAAAGTTTTGAAACAAAACTGTAGGGGCTGGTGTTTTCAACACCGCACTGTGTTGTTGCGCGATATCGATCAATATTTTAGTAACGAGTTTCACATCCGTTCCGTAGGCAACGCTAACAGCTACACGCTCTCTAGTAATTTTTCCATTTTCTGTCCAATTGTAAAGGGTGTTGGTCAGATATAGGTGATTTGGAATCACAAGAACTTTATTATCTATCGTTACGGCGCGCGTTGTTCGTAGGGTGATATTTTCAACCTTACCTACTTTGCCGTCCACTTCGATAATATCCCCTACATGAACCGATTGGTCAATCAGAATAAAAACACCTGAAATGATATCTTGGAAAAAGGTTTGGAGTGCAAATCCAATCCCCACCAACAAGGCAGCAGAAGCAGCAAAAATTGCGGTGAGCTCTACACCCATATTTTGCAGTGCCAAAAGAATGATGATCGTATAGATGCTGTAATTGAGAAAGCCAAAAATGGGTTTAAACTTTCCTTTTCGCTCAGGTGTAAAATTGCGTGAAACAATTCTTTTAAAGAGTCGAAGGGTTAATCTCGCTGTAAAAAAAACAAGAAGAAAAATGAGAAAAAGTTTCAGATTGAAACTCAAGCCGCCAAACGATAGATTTTTTGTGAAGAAATCAACAAATCTTTCCATTTAACTAAAGTACAAAATGATTGTAAAATAAAACCCACCCTTAATTAAAATTAAGGATGGGAAAAAATTGCTATGAAAAAGAAAAATTAACTATAGAATAATCTATCGTTAGTTCAAATATAGCACAAATTTTTATTGCTGACTGTTTTTTTTCACGAAAACATATCTTTTACCCTATCAAAGAAAGATTTTTCTCCTTTTTTGGGGTCTGGCACAAAGTGTTCATCTGTACGCATTGACTCAAAAAACTGTTTTTGTTCTTTCGAAAGGTGTTGCGGAGTCCACACATTGACATGTACCAGTAAGTCCCCAGTGCCATATCCGTTTAAGCTTGGAATTCCTTTTCCTTTTAAACGCAATATTTTTCCAGACTGAATGCCTGCTTCTAGCCGAATTCGAACGGGGCCTCCTACGGTTTCGATCTCTTTAGATGCCCCCAAAATGGCTTCTGGCAAGCTCACATATAGATCCATATGAAGATTGTCACCCTCTCGACTTAGTGATTGATGGTTCTGCACTTGTACCAAAACGATTAAATCCCCTGAGATTCCATTACCAGGGGCGTCATTTCCTTTTCCTGACATTTTGAGTTGCATGCCATCTTCCACACCTGGGGGGATATTGACAGCCACCATCTCTTCTTTGTTGATCAATCCATTTGTATCTGATCCTGATGGTCGATTGACAAGGGTCTGTCCTGAACCGCCACATGCCGAGCAGGTTGATGCCGTTTGCATACGACCGAGCACCGTATTAGTCACACGCATGACTTGTCCTGTACCATTACACGTTGTACAAGTTGAGAATCGTGCTTCTGGGGCTTGAACTTTTCGTTTAACTTTAATTTTCTTTTCAACGCCCAAAACGACTTCTTCGAGGGACAGCTTAACGCGTACCCGAAGGTTGGTGCCTTTTACCGTGCGTCTTCCACCACCGCCAAAACCGCCGAAACCTCCGCCAAAAGCACTGCCAAAAATATCTCCAAATTGGCTAAAAATATCTTCCATGTTCATACCGCCACCGCCAAATCCCTGACCACCTTCAAAGGCAGCATGACCAAATCGGTCATATTGCTCTCGTTTTTGCTGATCGCTGAGAATCTCATAAGCTTCTGCTGCTTTCTTGAACTCCTGCTCTGCTTTGGTATCCCCAGGATTTTTATCTGGGTGGAATTGAATCGCCTTTTTGCGATATGCCTTTTTGATTTCGTTGGCCGAAGCCGATTTTGATACCCCTAATATTTCGTAATAGTCTTGTTTCATTTTATCGCAATAGATATTAATTCCCGACAACTACCTTTGGGTAACGTATAATTTTTTCTCCGAGCGTATAACCCGTTCCAACAACATCCACAATTTTGCCTTTCAACTTGTCTTCTGGAGCTGGAATTTGTGTGATTGCTTCGTGCAATTCTGCATCAAAATCATCTCCTTGACCAACTTCCATCTTGGCTAATCCTTGGTTTTGTAAGATGTCAATCAGCTTGTTATAGATCAACTCAATCCCTTGAAGCTGATCTTGCTTTTCTGACTTTTTCATTTCGGCCAAAGCCCGTTCAAAATCATCAACAACAGCTAAAAGCGCAGTCACAACCTCTTGAGAGGCGGTTTTATAAAGCTCTAAACGCTCTTTTGAGGTTCTTTTTTTATAGTTTTCAAACTCGGCAAACAATCGTAAAAACTGATCTTTTTCTTTCTCTACTTCAGAAGTGAGTTCATCGATTTGGTTTTGCAAATCGTCTTGTTTGCTTTTCTTTGTCGCAGCGTTTTTTGTGCTTTTCTTAGAGTTGGTTTTCGCCATCACTATATTTTAAAAAATAATTGACAAAAGTAACGCCAAAAGTAGACTTCTGCCAATTTGGCATCAATTCATTTATCTTTCGCAATTAAATCTGCTACACAGGCAGATAACTCGGGAAACTGATACGGGTATCGACTCTCAAGTAGCCGTTCTGGCTTGGCATAAATACTATCGAACACCAATTTGTGCATTTCACCCAAAGAAATAGACATCAAAAATTTTGGGATTCCAGGTAAAAATTGCGGTGCACCTGCTGCTTTGGCGATGGTTTGAATCAAATCGCGCTGACGCACTGGGTTTGGAGCTGTTGCATTGATACAACCCTCCAACTGGTTTTGTAAACAATAATCAATCACACCGACCAAATCATCGATATGAATCCACGACTGCCACTGTTTCCCATTACCAAACCATGCTCCTAATCCCCATCGTGTCGGTAATGACAACGGAACAAAAGCGCCGTCTTTATTTGATAGCACCAATCCAATACGCAATATGGTTGTTTTGCAAGACAGCGTTTCAAACTGTTTGGTTTCTTCTTCCCATTGACGAACAACATCACCATCAAAATCGTCTGAAAAAACAGTATCTGACTCGGTATATTGCCGTTGAACATCACTGGGATAAATCCCAATGGCTGATGCATTAATGAGATGTGGTTTTTGTTTGCTTTGCTTCACAGCATCAAATAGTAACCTAGTAGATTTTATCCTGCTGTTGAGGATTGAACGTTTATTATTTGTTGTCCAGCGCTGATTGATTTTTGACCCTGCAAGGTTAATGATGGCATCAACCCCTTCTAAAGCACGGTAATCGATTTGCATATTTTGGGGAGACCATTGAAAAACTCGGGTTTGGGCGTCATCAGTTTGCCAAGGGGTTCTTGTTGTCAAAATATGTAGGGAATGCCCTTTGGAAAGCAAGTGACTGCACAGTTGTGTGCCGATTAAACCCGTTGCGCCCGTAACAAGAATCCTCATCTTTTTTTTACAAAATTAAGAAGCTAACGATTTTCAATCTACAACTTTTCGTAATTTTGTTGTAAAACTACAACAATGATTACACGCCCTATCCAAAAATCTAAAATTGAATCTGTTGATTTCGACAACTTGTCTTTTGGCAAAATCTTTTCCGATCATATGTTTGTTTGTGATTATGCTGACGGAGCATGGAGCGAGCCTGAAATCATTCCTTATGCGCCCATACAGCTCGATCCATCAGCCAGCGCCTTACATTATGGACAAGCCATTTTTGAGGGAATGAAGGCCTATAAAGACGATCATGGAGACGTGTGGCTTTTTCGCCCCGATCAAAACATCAAACGACTGAATAAATCTGCAGAACGTTTGGCAATTCCTCAATTTCCAGAGGATTTGTTCTTGAAAGGCCTCCATAAGCTAATTGATTTAGACAGAGATTGGGTACAACCAGGAGTTGGAAACTCTCTTTACATCCGCCCATTTATGTTTGCCAGTGAGGCCTGTGTGCAGGCGTCTCCTGCAAAAGAGTATCGTATTATGATCATTTGTGCGCCTGTTTCTAGCTATTATAATAGTGGTGAAGTACGCGTAAAAATTGCTGATCACTTTAGCCGTGCACCCCAAGGAGGTACTGGCTATGCCAAAGCAGCAGGAAACTACGCAGGTCAATTTTATCCCACGCAGCTTGCTATTGACGAAGGATATCAGCAGATCATCTGGACGGATGCTGCAACTCATCAATATATTGAAGAAGCGGGTACAATGAATTTGTTTTTCTATATTGGAGATAAGCTGATTACCGCACCAACCTCAGATAGCATCTTGGATGGTGTGACTCGAAAAAGTGTTCTTAAACTTGCAAAAGATCTTGGGATTCAAGTCGAAACACGTCAACTCTCTGTATCGGAACTCATTGAGGCATCAAAAAACAACACCTTAAAAGAGATTTTTGGATCAGGTACTGCAGTTGTGGTTTTACCAATTCACGGATTTGGTTATAAAGGAGAAGACTTTCAACTTCCAAAATCAGAAGATTCACTCGCTTTGAAATTAAAATCAAATCTGACTTCCATTCAATACAACCGCACCGACGATCCTTATGGATGGCGCGTGAAGGTATAATCTATTGGTTTAGAATTTTTGAAATATCTGGCTTAAAGTAATTTGGTCCTTTTAAAACCTTTCCATCTTCCCGATAGATCGGTTTGCCATCGCTACCGAGTTTACTCATGTTGCTGCGTTGAATTTCTTCAAACACCTCATCAATCACATCTTGCATACCATGCGTGATAATGGTTCCGCAGAGAATGTATAACATGTCTCCCAAAGCATCTGCCACCTCGATCATATCGTTATTTTTTATCGCTTCGAGATATTCTTTGTTTTCTTCATCCATCAAGGAAAAGCGCAAGTTCATGGTTGACTCGTCTATATCTGTAGTGGGTGTGTTGTTAACACCTAATCCAAATGCTTTGTGAAATGCAGTGACTGCGGAAAGTTTATTCTTCATATTTTTGTTTTGCCTAAAATAAAACAATGTTTAGCACAGGACAACTTCTTTTTGCACTATTCTTTATTGTTGGATTTACCATACTAAC
>CAXRDL010000082.1:0-24618 GCA_964229535.1 Flavobacteriaceae bacterium
CTATTTAGACGCTTCTTAAACCACTTATTGTTTTCTTGCGATTACTCGTTTTGTTGCATTTACGATTGACTGCGCATTCAGGCCATATTTTTCCATGAGTTGAGCAGGAGTGCCAGACTCACCAAAGGTGTCCTGCGTAGCAACAAACTCTTGTGGAGTGGGGTGATGCGTCGCTAGCGTTCTCGAAATACTTTCTCCTAATCCACCTAAAAAGTTGTGTTCTTCACAACTCACGACCGCGCCCGTCTTTTTGGCGGACTCAATTACGATTTTTTCGTCCAGTGGTTTGATGGTATGGATGTCGATCACCTCGGCTGAAATTCCTTGTTCATGCAGTATTTTTGCTGCTTCGAGCGCTTCCCAAACTAGATGTCCAGTAGCGATAATACTCACATCAGTCCCAGGGGAAAGGACGAGCCCTTTTCCGATTCTAAACTTTTGATTTTCATCTGTAAAATTAGGAACTTTGGGTCTGCCAAAACGGAGATAAACAGGTCCATTATGCTCTGCAACGGCAATGGTTGCTGCTTTGGTTTGATTGAAGTCGCAGGTATTGATTACTGTCATACCTGGGAGCATTTTCATCAGCCCAATATCTTCAAGAATTTGGTGGGTTGCCCCATCCTCTCCCAAAGTCACCCCAGCATGAGAGGCGCATATTTTTACATTTTTGTGGGAATAGGCAATGGATTGGCGAATTTGATCATATACCCGACCCGTCGAAAAATTGGCAAAGGTTCCCGTAAAAGGAATTTTACCCCCAATCGTTAGTCCAGCAGCAATTCCCATCATATTTGCTTCGGCAATTCCAACTTGGAAAAATCGTTCAGGATGATTGTTTTTGAAATCATCCATTTTTAAGGAACCAGTCAAATCTGCACAGAGTGCCACGACATTTTCATTCGACTTGCCGAGTTCAGTTAACCCAGCGCCAAAGCCAGAACGTGTATCAATTTTTTCGGTAAATGTATATGTCTTCATATAGATCAAATCAGTAGTCTCCCAGTGTTTCAGGGTTTTGTTCAAGGGCTTGAGCAAGTTGATTATCATTTGGTGCTTTGCCATGCCATGCATGGGTGTGCATCATAAAATCAACACCATTCCCCATTTCAGTGTGAAGGAGTACACAGATGGGTTTTCCCTTATTTGTTTCGTTTTTTGCTTGCTTCATTCCTTCGATAACCGAAGCGATATCATTTCCGTTTTTAATCGAAATCACTTTCCAGCCAAAGGCCTCAAACTTTTCTTGCAGATTACCCATGTGTAGCACATCATCTGTGCTTCCATCGATTTGCTTACCATTGACATCGATTGTTGCAATAATGTTGTCAACTCGTTTTGCTCCAGCATACATGATTGCTTCCCAGTTTTGTCCTTCCTGCAATTCGCCATCGCCATGTAAGCTGTAGATTAACCGACCATCATTGTTGAGTGCCTTTGCTGCTGCCGCGCCAAGTGCCACCGACATTCCTTGTCCCAAAGACCCAGAGGCAATTCGAACTCCGGGCAGCTTTTCGTGTGTGGTTGGGTGACCCTGTAACCGAGAGTCCAATAATCGAAATGTATTGAGTTCTTCGACAGGGAAAAAACCACTTCGTGCAAGAACGCTGTAGTAAACCGGTGAGATGTGACCATTGGAAAGAAAGAATAGGTCTTCACCAATCCCATCCATTGAAAATTCAGCGCTGTACTCCATGACTTCCTTGTACAGAACCACAAAAAATTCAGCACAGCCAAGCGAGCCTCCAGGGTGTCCAGAATTTACTTTATGTACCATCCTCAGGATGTCCCTTCGTACTTGCTGTACAGTATTTTCAAGTTGTTGTATTGCGTTCATGCGATTGTTCTATAATGCTGGTAAAAATAAGTTATGAGTGGGGCTTACAAAAGGGATTTGGTTAATATTTTAAGTTAACAATCAACATTTTGTTAAGAACAAAGATTAGCTCAGTTACGATGTTTATCTTTACCAGCTGTGAAATTCATTTGTCATCATACCGATTCAGGATCAAATGCACGTGCGGGCACCATTACGACTGACCATGGTGTGATCGAAACTCCGATTTTTATGCCAGTTGGAACCCAAGCCACTGTCAAAGGGGTTCTACAAAAAGATCTGAAAGATGAAGTCAACCCGGATATTATTTTGGCTAATACCTATCACTTGTATTTGCGGCCTTCGATAGAAATTCTAGAACAGGCGGGTGGAATTCATCAATTTATGAATTGGGATCGAAATCTGCTCACAGACAGTGGTGGGTATCAGGTGTATTCTCTTGCTGCCAACAGAAAAATTGAAGAAGATGGTGTCCGATTTAAATCACATATCGATGGATCTTCCCACTTCTTTACGCCCGAAAAAGCAATTGACATCCAACGATCTATAGGGGCAGACATCATTATGGCGTTTGATGAATGTCCCCCTTATCCATGCGATTACAACTATGCAAAAAATTCGATGGCATTGACTCATCGTTGGCTTGACAGATGTATTCATCATATGAACAATACCGATCCAAAATACGGTCATGAGCAATCTTTGTTTCCAATCGTTCAAGGGAGTACCTACAAAGATTTGCGAATCGAATCCGCAAAATATATTGCCGATGCCGATGCTCCAGGAAATGCCATTGGAGGTCTTTCAGTTGGCGAACCAGCAGAAGAAATGTATGCGATGGCAGATGAAGTCTGCTCCATACTTCCCAAAGACAAGCCCCGATACTTGATGGGAGTTGGGACGCCAATCAACATTTTAGAAAACATCGCACTGGGTGTGGACATGTTTGATTGTGTTATGCCAACTCGAAACGGAAGAAATGGCATGTTGTTTACATCTCATGGCACGATCAACATCAAAAATAAAAAATGGGAAAATGATCATTCTCCCATCGATGCGGAAGGTCCAACCTCCATAGACATTTATTATTCAAAAGCATATTTGCGTCATTTGTTTGCGGCAAATGAGTTTTTGGGGAAACAAATTGCGAGTATTCATAATTTAGGTTTTTATTTGTGGTTGGTTCGGGAAGCAAGAAAACACATTCTCAGTGATGATTTTACCGACTGGAAAAATAAAATGGTTCGTCAAATGAATAATAGACTGTGATGTTGAATACCCGGATTTTAGATCGATATATTGTCATCAAATACATTGTTACCTTTTTGACAATGTTGGTTTTATTCATACCCATTAGTGTTTTGGTTGATTTATCGCAGAAAATCGATAATTTCAATCAGTATGAAATCCCAACATCCGAAATTCTCTGGTATTATTACAATTTTATTTGGCACTTTGGGTTTATCTTATTTCCCATTTTTTTATTTCTGTCCGTCATCTGGTTTACCTCCAAATTATCTTCAAATTCTGAGGTGATCGCCATGTTGGGTTCAGGGATTTCTTTTAACAGATATCTCCGCCCGTTTCTAGTTGCCGCTCTTCTTATTTCTATCGGCGCTTTTGTTGCGGGTCAATTTATCGTCCCAACAGCGAGTAAAAACATCAAAGAATTTGAGTTTACCTATTTTAAATCCTCAAAAAAAGATCGGCAAACTCAGCAGCTTTTTAAACAGTTCGGGGAGGGGGATTTTATTTATTTGAGTCAGTTTAATCCCACTCGCCAATTGGGATATAATTTTAGCTATGAGCGTTTTGAAGGCAACCGAATGACATCCAAAATTACGGCGAGAAATATTCGATGGGTTGAAGAAGACACACTCTATCGCCTGACAGATTATTTTAAACGATCGTTTGACGTCAGTTGTAAAGAAAGAATCGAATCCGCATCTCGCTTAGACACCCTAATGCCCTTTACATTTGAGGACTTATCGCCCTTAAACTATGCAGCTCAAACCCTGACTTTATTTGAGCTCAACCGTTTTATTGCTAAAGAAGAAGAAAGCGGAAGCCCCCTGATCAATCGTCACCTTCTCGTGCGACACAAACGATGGTCGATTATGGTTGCCGCATTTATTTTGACGATTATTGGTGTTGCCGTTTCCTCTTTTAAAAGACGAGGGGGTATTGGGCTGAATTTAGCACTTGGAGTTGTCCTTGCTTTTCTCTATATCTTTTTTGACAAGATATTTGAGGTTATGGTTGAAAAATCCAATTACACAGCAGCATTAGCTGCATGGATTCCCAATCTTATTTTTGGACTCTTTTCCATAGTGATTTTACGATATGCCAAGCGATAAACTCAAAAGCATACTCCACTTTCATTGGATTGTTTTCATTTTTGGATTCACCGCCATTTTGGGAAAACTCACCTCCATTGATGCCGTATCATTGGTATGGTACCGTATGGTGTTGGCGACCGCTGTGCTGACTCTGTTTATGTGGGCTTTCAAGATTCCATTTCGACTTTCTAGTAAACAGCATATTATCATGATGATTTGTGGTGTTTTGATTGCGCTCCATTGGGTGTTTTTCTTTCATGCAGTCAAAGTATCCAACGTTTCTGTAACACTGTCTGTCATGTCTGCAGGCGCATTGGTAACTGCATTGATCGAGCCCATTGTATACAAACGATCGTTTGACTTATATGAAATCATACTAGGGTTGGTCGTTGTTATTGCTTTGGGAATGATTATGCAGACCGAATACCGTTTTATTGATGGAATGTTGTTTGCTTTCATTGCGGTTCTTTTGTCTGTTGCATTTACGCTAATCAACGGAAAGGTTGTGCACGAATCAGATGCCAGAGTCATGTCAGTTTACCAGTTGGGTACTGGGGCGATTTGTATGAGTGTTATTCTTTTTTTTCAAGGTAAATGGTCTGTTGACTTGTTTTCAATCACCCAAGCCGACATGCTTTGGATTTCGATTTTAGCGATTGTTTGCACTGCCTATGCCTTTGTGGTTTCCATATCTGTAATGCGTCATTTACGTCCGTTTTCATTGATGTTGGCGATCAATATGGAACCCGTTTATGGCATCTTACTTGGGCTACTCATTTTTGGATCTGATGAGAAAATGAGCTTGCCGTTTTATATCGGAACCTTGTTGATCTTATCGTCTGTTTTGATGAATGGATACTTGAAGCTAAAAAAAGAAAGAAGTAGCGGTAACAACTAAATCAAAATACTATATTTGTTAGAGCAAAATACAATCCGCTATGGAATATTTGGATTTTGAACAACCCATTCAAGAGCTTGAAGAGCAACTCCAAAAATGTGCTGTGATTGGCGATGAAAGTGATGTCGATGTAACCACGACTTGCCAACAAATCGAAGACAAGCTTTTATCCACCAAAAAAGAAATTTACGGAAATCTGACTCCGTGGCAACGTGTTCAGCTATCGAGACACCCGCAACGTCCTTATACCATGGATTATATTCAGGCACTCTCTGGAGAGACCTTTTTAGAATTACATGGTGACCGTACTGTCAAAGATGATAAAGCCATGGTTGGCGGATTTGGCAAAATTGGTGACCAGAGTTTTTTATTCATTGGTCAGCAAAAAGGATATAACACAAAAACGCGCCAGTACCGCAACTTTGGAATGGCAAATCCAGAGGGATATCGAAAGGCGCTTCGCTTGATGAAATCTGCCGAAAAGTTTGGGATTCCTGTTTTGTGTTTGGTAGACACCCCTGGTGCTTACCCAGGCCTTGAAGCGGAAGAACGAGGTCAGGGTGAGGCAATTGCTCGAAACATTTTGGAGATGTCACGATTGAAAACACAAGTGATTGTGATGATTATCGGGGAAGGTGCTTCAGGTGGCGCATTGGGCATTGGCGTGGGAGACCGCGTATTTATGCTCGAAAACACTTGGTACTCTGTGATATCTCCCGAGTCATGCTCGTCTATTCTTTGGCGCAGTTGGGAACACAAAGAACAAGCCGCTGACGCCCTGAAGCTCACAGCCAAAGACATGAAGCGTCTCAAGATCATTGATACAATCGTAAAAGAACCTTTGGGTGGTGCTCATCGCGATCGGGCGCAAACTTTTTCAACAGTTCGAAAAAGTATTCTAAAAGCATACAACGAGCTAAAAGATACCCCCCTTGACCAGTTGGTTCTTGAGCGACAGCAGAAATTCTTTCAAATGGGCGTTTATCAAGAATAAATGTTTGGGATATTAACATTTATCCAAACTTGTTAACAACATATAGTTCGTCTTTTTTGATGCGATTCCGCACTAAGATGTGGAATATTTATCTACATTTATATCGTGGAAAAACAGAAACCTATAACACAACAATCACGTCAAGGCGGCCAGATCGTTTCCTTGCAAAAAGGCAAGCTTCCTCCCCAAGCAATTGATTTAGAAGAAGCTGTTCTCGGCGCAATGATGATCGATAAAAAAGGAGTCGATACCGTAATTGATATCCTAAGCCCAGCGGCGTTTTATAAGCAAGCCCACCAGCACATCTTTGAGGCTATTGTCCATTTGTTTTCAGATTCCAACCCGATTGATTTGTTAACGGTTTCCACCCAACTGCGAAAAAATGATAAGCTCGAACAAATCGGAGGAGATTTTTATTTGATCCAACTCACTCAAAAAGTATCTTCATCTGCACACATTGAGCATCATTCTCGCATTATCCTTCAAAAATTTATTCAGCGCAGTCTGATCAAAATCTCAAATGAAATTATTGAGAATGCCTATGACGATACCAAGGATGTCTTTGATATGCTTGATGATGCGGAGTCGAAGCTATACGATGTCACGCAAGGCAATATCAAAAAGTCAACAGATACTGCGCAAAGTTTGGTGATTCAAGCCAAAAAGAAAATTGAAGAAATTTCAAACAAAGAGGGCTTAAGTGGGGTTCCATCTGGATTTTCTGATTTAGACAAATTGACCTCTGGTTGGCAATCGAGCGACTTGATTATTGTAGCTGCTCGACCTGGTATGGGGAAAACAGCATTGACCCTGTCTATGGCGCGAAACATTTGTGTCGATCACTCGATACCAGTTGCCTTTTTCTCTTTAGAGATGTCGTCTGTTCAATTGATTACACGTTTGATCTCTTCTGAAACTGGCCTGTCCTCCGAAAAGCTACGAACTGGAAACCTTGCTGACCACGAATGGAAACAACTCAACGTGAAGGTGACCGCTTTAGAAAGTGCACCTTTATTTATTGATGATACGCCATCATTATCCATTTTTGACTTACGTGCAAAGGCAAGACGTTTGTCTTCTCAATATGGAATTAAACTAATCGTTGTTGATTATTTACAGTTGATGACAACTGGCGCATCAAATAAATCTGGAAATCGTGAACAAGAAATATCGATGATTTCACGAAATCTCAAAGCACTAGCCAAAGAGCTTGATATCCCAGTCATTGCACTATCGCAGTTGTCACGTGCGGTAGAAACAAGAGGTGGGAGTAAACGACCATTGCTTTCCGATCTTCGTGAGTCGGGTGCGATTGAGCAAGATGCTGACATTGTTTCGTTTATCTATCGTCCAGAGTACTATAAGATTGATGAGTGGGATGATGAAGAACGGACCCCTTCGGCGGGTCAAGCAGAGTTTATCGTGGCCAAACACCGAAACGGTGGCTTAGACAACATTCGTTTAAAGTTTGTTGCTTCTCTAGGAAAATTCGAAAATCTCGATGCTTTTGATGCCCCTGTTGAATTTCAGTCCAAAATCAATCGAGATCAAGACGGTCCATTTGAAACCCCCCGAATTAGCCTCGACGATGCTTTCGATGGCGATGATGGGGTGCCATTCTAAAAAAAAACACGCCGAAGCGTGTTTTAAATCAACCGTTTTTTTTGTGAAAAATCACTTCACTTTATCAACCACAGCTTTAAAAGCGTCAGGGTGGTTCATTGCAAGGTCTGCTAAAACTTTTCGATTTAACGAAATGTTATTGGCCTTGACTTTTCCCATAAACTGAGAGTAAGACATCCCGTGTAAACGGGCTGCGGCATTGATTCGAACAATCCACAATGAACGAAAATTTCTTTTCTTGGTTTTTCGATCTCTGTATGCATATCCCCATGCTTTTTCAACAGCATTTTTGGCAATTGTCCATACATTTTTACGACGCCCAAAGTATCCTTTGGCGTGCTTCATCATCTTTTTTCTTCGGGCCCTAGAGGCCACTGCATTTACTGATCTCGGCATTTTTATTTATTGTTTTGAGGGAGGTGGCAAATGGTTTTGCTCTTTTGAACCCGCCCCAGGGTTATACACCAGTTTTTACTTCAATCGAAGTTGTTGTTTTACATTGGCAACGTCGGCGTCATGCACCAAGGTTGAATGCGTTAATTTTAATTTTGTCTTTTTTGACTTTTTAGTCAAAATGTGACTTTTGAATGCATGCTTGCGCTTGATTTTTCCAGTTCCGGTTAACTTGAAACGCTTTTTAGCACTCGATTTTGTTTTTTGCTTCGGCATATTTTCCGTCTTTATTATTTTTTAGGATTCATCAACATGATCATCCTTTTCCCTTCTAATTTTGGGAGCTGCTCAACTTTTCCATATTCTTCAAGGTCTTGCGCCAATCGCAGTAGCAAGATATGCCCTTGCTCCTTGAAAATAATAGAACGTCCTTTGAAAAACACAAATGCTTTTAGCTTTGCTCCCTCTTCTAAAAACTTAATCGCGTGTTTTTTCTTAAACGCATAATCGTGCTCATCTGTTTGTGGTCCAAAGCGAATTTCTTTGAGCACAACTTTGCTCGCTTTGGCCTTTAAATTTTTTTCGCGCTTTTTCTGTTCGTATAGAAATTTCTTGTAATCAATGATCTTACAAACTGGGGGAGATGCATTTGGCGAAATTTCTACCAAGTCCAACTCGAGTTCCCGTGCAATCCCCATCGCTTTTGCAAGCGGATAAACGCCCATTTCTACGTTGTCGCCAACAAGACGAACTTCGCCTGCCAAAATCTTGTCATTGATCTTGTGAGGGTCTTGTTTTATTACTCGTTGAGGTCCTCTGCCTCTTCTTCTTCTTATGGCTATAACGCGCGATTTATGTTTTAAATTCTTGAACTTCGTTTTCTATGGTACTTTCTACCAATCGAATGAAGTTATCCAGAGACATAGCTCCGTGATCTTTCCCGCCGTGCTCTCGAATCGAAACCACAGATTCTGAAACTTCTTTTTCTCCAATAATAATCATATATGGATATTTTTGAAGCTCAGACTCCCGAATTTTCTTTCCAATGGTTTCGTTTCGGATGTCAACGAGGGTGCGAATTTCGTTATTTTCCAATAATTGAGAAACTTTTTTCGCGTATTTTTCGTATTTCTCGCTCACGCACAAGATATTAACTTGATCTGGTGTGAGCCAAAGTGGGAAGTTTCCAGCCGTATGTTCGATGAGTATGGCTACAAATCGCTCCAAACTACCAAAAGGGGCACGATGAATCATTACAGGTCTGTGAAGGGCATTATCACTGCCTTTGTAAGTGAGATCAAATCGATCAGGTAAGCTATAATCCACTTGAATTGTACCCAGTTGCCAACTTCGTCCCAAGGCATCTTTGACCATAAAATCGAGCTTGGGACCATAAAAAGCGGCCTCTCCTGTTTCTATGATATAGTTCAGCCCTTTTTCTTGCGTTGCATTGATAATGGCTTGCTCTGCTTTTTCCCAGTCTTCAACTTTTCCAATGTATTTATCTGGGTTTTCCGGGTCTCGAACGGACACTTGTGCGGTAAAATCTGCAAACCCTAAAGAGCTAAAAACATATAAAACCAAGTCGATGACGGCTTTAAACTCGCTATCCAGTTGATCTGGAGTGCAAAATATATGCGCATCATCTTGTGTGAATCCTCTAACCCGTGTCAGCCCATGTAGTTCACCGCTTTGCTCGTAACGATATACCGTTCCAAACTCAGCATAGCGTTTTGGTAAATCGCGGTAACTCCAATTTCTTGCACTAAAAATTTCGCAATGATGCGGGCAATTCATGGGTTTTAGCAAAAACTCTTCATCTTCTGAAGGGGTTTTGATTGGTTGAAAACTGTCAGCACCATATTTTTCGTAATGACCAGAAGTCGTGTATAGCTCTTTGTGACCGATATGCGGAGAGACAACCTGTTCATATCCAGCTTTTCGTTGCGCTTCTTTGAGAAAACGTTCAAGTCTTTCACGAAGAGCAGCGCCTTTTGGCAGCCATAGCGGAAGACCTTGACCGACTCTCTTTGAAAAGGTAAATAGATCCATTTCACTCCCGAGCTTTCTGTGATCTCTTTTTTTAGCTTCTTCGACGAGTTGAAGGTGTTCTTTTAGCAGCTTTTGTTTGGGAAACGAAATCCCATAAATCCGTGTGAGTTGCGGTTTGGTTTCGTCCCCACGCCAATATGCACCAGCGATATTTGTGAGTTTTACGGCTTTAATAAAGCCGGTGTGGGGTAGATGCCCGCCTCTACAAAGGTCTGTGAAATCGGCATGATCACAGAAGGTAATATCGCCGTCATTGAGATTTTCAATGAGCTCAGTCTTAAATGAATTTTTTTCGTTTTGATAATACGCCAAAGCTTCTTTTTTGGAAACAGAACGCATTGAGAAGGCATGTTGCTCACGTGACACCTCAATCATAAGTTTTTCAATGGCATCAAAATCTTTTTCGGTTACAGTATGACTACTCGGATCAATATCGTAATAGAACCCTTGCTCGATAGCAGGTCCGATGGTGAGCTTTATTCCAGGATAATACTCTTCAAGAACCTGTGCGAGTACGTGAGCAGAAGAATGCCAAAATGCCTTTTTCCCTTCAGGATCATTCCATGTATATAGAATTAAACTGCCATCGACTTGAAGTGGGGTAGTCGCTTCTATAACTTCGCCGTTATAGCTTGCTGACATTACATTTCGTGCAAGCCCTTCGCTGATGGAAGTTGCGATCTCTAGGGGAGTTGTCCCTCGGCTCACTTCTTTAATTGCTCCGTCTGGAAGTCGAACTTGAATCATTAGTTGTTTTTCAAAGCCACAAAGATAATACGATTAGGGGCTCTTTCAAGGGGGTAAACTTAGTTTTCATTAAAGAAACCCTTTACGAGAAGTTTTATCCCACGGAATCCATACAATATGGACAGTATACAAGCAATCAATCCAAGACCTAAAACAGGAATAAAAAAAGGATGGTCTTCATTTCGTACGGCTGAGGTGTAAATCACAGGACCGGTAAAGGCAAAGAGGATTGCGATAAAAAGACGTGAGAGTCCCTTGAAAATGAGTTCTTTATTCATTTTTAAAATGATTTAATACTTTTCGAACACTACCGTGAATACGTAATAGTTCAATCGCTTTTTCTTCACTTACCGAGCTTGATTCGCAAACCATACGGATAGCTCTTTGGTGTAACTTTTGATTAGACAACTGCATATCCACCATACGATTGCCTTTCACATGACCCAGCTTGATCATCAAAACACTTGAGATAGTATTGAGAATCATTTTTTGAGCAGTGCCAGCTTTCATGCGAGAACTTCCAGTTATTACTTCGGGACCAACCACTGGAACCATGGGGTAGTCAGCTTGTTCTACAATCGGGCTTCCTGGGTTGCAGCTGATACTTCCGGTAGTAATTCCTTTGGATTTGCACGCTTGAATGGCGCCGAGGACATAAGGAGTTGTTCCTGATGCGGCGATTCCGACAACCGTATCTAAACTCGAAATGTGATGTTTTTCCAAATCTTTCCACCCTTGGTTCGGATCGTCTTCCGCTCCTTCGACAGCGGTTCGAATCGCCCCATCTCCACCAGCAATTAATCCGATTACGCGCTCTGGTGAAACACCAAAAGTAGGTGGGCATTCCGAAGCGTCGAGTATGCCCAAACGCCCACTCGTTCCTGCTCCGATATAGATCAGCCGACCCCCTTGCTGCATTTTAGGTAAGGTTGCATTAATAAAAGAGTTGATTTGAGGGAGTATTTTTTTTACGGCATTCGCTACCGTTTGGTCTTCTTCATTTATAATGAGACTGAGCTGTTCCACGCTCATTTGTTCGAGCTTGTCGTGGTTTGAATCGGCTTCTGTAATTTTTGTGAAGCGCATATACAAAAGTAACTATTCGGCTGTAAATGGAAGAGAGCTGTATTCAACAACTATAAAATAACCCAAAGCAACATCAGTTTCTGTTGAACTTGCGAAATTTCCCAATAGCGTTGAAGTTGCAGTAGCAAAAGGTCCACCGCCACTCTGACCGCTATGGCTCAACAAAATTTGCATATAGGTAAAGAATGCCTCATCTATGCCAACCATTCGTATTGTGACTTCCTCATTTTTGGGAAAGAGCTCGTCATAGAAAAAGGAAAACGTAAATGGTTGTCCATCATAAAATCGATCTCGTGTGACAAAGAGGTTGTTATCGGAAAAATCAAATAAATAAAAATTTCCTAGACCAGGAAGATCTGTGAGGGTTATCAATACTTCTGTCTCATTGCCACTAAACAGTTGACCATCTCCTTGTATTGCGCTATCAAAAGTACCAGACAAAACCAACTCTTCTTTGGCGGTATAGCTTACCCCATCGACATCGACAATCAATTGATATTGTTTGTCAGTCGTGATTTCGGGAATATCCAATGTATATAAGCCATCTTTAACATGATTGGCAGTCAAGACTTCATTGTCATATTGTAGGGTTACAGAGGCATCATCAACAGAGAGAATTTCAGAGCTGTAAAAGTCAGTTGTTTTGGTAACAAGCACGCGCAATGTGGCCATTCCGCCTCCTTGTGGACGCCCAAGCTCCGCATCGATTACGATTTGGTCATCTGCTTTCGGAAAATCAATGGTAACAACATCTTCGCAAGAAACGCATAGGATAGTCAGTAAAAAGATTATTTTTTTCATCACCAGTCAATTCGATACATTACTGAGGGTACAATTCCGAAAATAGAAAATCGTACGGCTTCATTTTGCTGTGTTTCTCGATTTTGT
Source organism: Flavobacteriaceae bacterium (assembly GCA_964229535.1). Classification (GTDB taxonomy): domain Bacteria; phylum Bacteroidota; class Bacteroidia; order Flavobacteriales; family Flavobacteriaceae; genus UBA724. Next base: position 12,858 of record CAXRDL010000082.1, read on the forward strand.
CTAAAGTTGATACTCGCAGCATTTTTGCGATTATAGACATTGTATATGCCAAAAATCCAGCTTCCTTGTCGGTCTTTTTTGGGAGGTCTTTTTAAGGTCGCTGATAAATCCATACGATGATAGTCATCAAACCGACTGCTGTTGCGCGTTCCATAATTAGGTACGCGTAAGCCACCAAATTCATACTGTCCCACAGGATAGGTTGTTGGCTGACCAGTTTGGTATAAAAAGTTGGCATTAAAACTCCATTTGTTGTTGAGTTGATAACTTGTATTGATACTTAAGTCGTGTCTCTTGTCATAGGCATTGGGATACCAGTTGCCATCATTAATTCCAGGGTCTCCAAGTCCCAATCCCACTGTTTTTTGTTCAGATTTTGACCATGTGTAAGCCAGCCAGTATTGCAATTTCCCAACTGACTTTTTAAATAAGACTTCCGTACCAAAGGCACGAACAATTCCAGGGAGCGTTACTTGCTCGACAGCATCATTGGCAACCAAATCAGCACCGTCGATATAATCGAGTCGGTTTTTAACATCTTTATAAAACGCTTCAATCTCAATACTCAGTTGACTTGGGGTTTCGGTGACGTAGCCGATTGCCCACTGGTCGAGTTGTTGCGGTTTGAGGTGCGGTCCACTAGGTGCCCAGATGTCAAGGGGGGTTGGCGAGCTGGTATTTGAAATTAGGTGGAGATATTGATTAAGTCGGTTGTAAGACGCTTTTAAAGCACTATTTTTCATGGCATAGGATAGCGTAAGTCTCGGTTCGATATGACTGTATGTTGCAGAAGATTCGCCAGAGCCGTATTGTCCTGTAGGAATCCCTTTTTCATAGATACCCAGTGCGGTATTAAACCGTGTTGATTGTCCATTTTCATAGATAAACAGACCGTTTTGTGACAATCTTGTAAAATGATTGAAACGCAGTCCAAATTGAAAAGAAAAAGAGGGAGAAAACTCGTGCGATATATCCGCATAAACGGCGTGCTCCATTGCATACTTCTTTTGCAACTGTTCCGCGTTGATTCCAGAGTCCAATCGGGCAGGTTCTATGAAGCCAGGATTAAAAGTATAGTAGGTTGATTGTAGACCAAAGTCAATATTGGTTTTGTCGTTTGCAAAATAGGAGAAATCATACTTAAGGTTGAGATTCTGGATGCCAGAATTCCAATCAAAACCAGCGAAATCAAGTAATAAACCGTAATAGTAATCACTGTAAATCAAGGATAGATTTGAAAACAAGCGCGGTGAAAATAAATGGTTCCATCTGAGATTAAATACCGCATTTCCATAGGTATTGACAAAGCTCTCATCAACATTAAATACATCACGACCAAAGTATCCAGACAGGTAAAGTTTGTTCTGATCGTTGATTGGGAAGCTCATTTTTGTATTCAAATCATAGAAATAGGCACTGTTTGGATTATCAGTGAGCTTGAGAAAAAGATGTGCATAAGTTCCTCTACCACCAATCACAAAACTTCCATCTCCGAGAGGTCCTTCGGCAAGCATACGACTGGTCACAAGTCCAATCCCTCCATTCACTTTAAACTCTTCCTTGTTCCCTTCTTTTTGATAGATGTTCAAAACGGAGGATAGTCGACCGCCATACTTGGCAGGAATACCACCTTTGAAGAGTCGTAAGTCTTTAATTGCATCTGGGTTAAATACGGAGAAAAAACCAAAAAGGTGAGAGGAATTATAAATGGTTGCTTCGTCCAATAGGATTAGATTTTGATCGGCAGAACCACCACGTACATTAAAGCCAGATGCGCCTTCACCTGCACTGGTTACACCAGGGAGTAACTGAATGGTTTTGAGTACATCTGGCTCCCCAAAAACCGCAGGTGTTTGCAAAACGGTTTTTGATAGGAGTCGATTCACACTCATTTCGGGTTTTTTGATGTTCACCCTTTCTGTATTATCAATCAAAACAACTTCATCGAGTTCTTCGGCTGCGGGAGTGAGAAGAATATTTTGTTTGGTGTTTTCAATTAGAGATAATGGAAATTCAAGCGTTTGATACCCTAGATATTGCACCGAAATCGTGTAGTCTCCGGGAGGTAAACTGATCGAATAAAATCCGTAGCTGTTGGTGACCGTTCCAGTGTTGAGCTCAGGGATTAATATGGTAACGCCAAGAAGTGTTTCTTTAGAAAATGAATCGGAAACGTCCCCACTCAAGGTTACACGGTCTTGTGCTGGTAATAGATAAAACCAAAAAAGGAATAGTGTTACACAACCAATACGGCGCATTTCTATAGCAATTTTGGCAAATATACGATTTAATGAAATGTTTTGAGAAGCTCAATCTCCTTTCTTTCCCAAGCGCAACATCAGAAATCCACCAGTTATAAACATCCAAATTGAATAGGCGCCAGTGGGGAGTCCCATCTCAAAATTGTTTAGCATGGTCGTGGCAATGACAAACGCCAATGTTCCGTTTTGAATCCCACTTTCAATGGTGATTGAGATTTGACTTTTCCCAGTGATGCCAAATAACTTTGCGCTTAGATATCCCAGTCCCATTGTTGACAAGTTGAGAAGTAATGTTGGCAATCCAACTTCTTTCATGGCTTGGGTCAAATTGTCTTTATTGGCAATGATGATAATCAAAAAAATAATCACAAACAATACAGTAGAGGCAGTTCGCATGGGCTTTTCCATACGAAGCGCAAATGCTTCTCGTCGTTTACGGATCATCATCCCGATAGAAATCGGGATAACGGTAATCACCAAAATCTGCAGCATGGTTTCCAATATAGGAAGTTGGATAACAACATCTGTGTCTCCAGTAAAATATGCTATGGCTTTTGACAATAGAATTGGAATGGTAAATACAGTAATGAGACTCGCTAAGGCAGTCAGTGTGACTGAAAGTCCAATATTTCCACGCGAAACTTGTGTAATCAAATTACTAGTTGGACCTCCCGGGCATACAGAAAGAATCATCATGCCAATGGCCATTGAAGGATTGAGATCAAACAGCACAACAATCGCAAATCCGATGAGTGGAAGAAACAACAACTGATTGCACAAACCAACAAGCACAGCTTTTGGATAGGCAAAGAGTCTTACAAAATCATCTTTAACTAGGCTAAGCCCCATACCAAACATGATAATCGCTAAGGAAATTGGCAAAAAAATTTGCCCGATAATCATTGTGATATCCATGTTAAAGAGTTTAAACCTAGCAAAATAATTTACTAGCTACTAATCAATTGATTTTTTTTGTAAAACTTGTACAAGTTTTACAGTGATATAAATTGCACAGCTAGTAATTAGGCCGTTGGTTATAAAATTAAAATCAACTTTAAAAGCGTTAACCTCCACAAAGTTAGAAAATTGTTGAATTACAAATAAAATCAAAAAGTACATGAGAAATCCCGTCTTTTCTTTGATCAATATTTTTCCCCAATTAAATGATTGTTTAGGGTGGACATAACATCGTTTTTTAGGAATAAATACAGGTGTCTTTTCTGCCCATTTTAGATAAGTGTTTCCAAATTTTTGCCTTAGAAAGACTTCCTCTGCATAAATGATTCTTTCATAGTACATCCAAAATACAAATATGAATAAAATAAACAACCAAGCAACGTTGATATACAAAATCACTCCCATCCACATAAAAAAATTGCCCAGATATAAAGGGTTTCGAGTTGTAGAATACAGTCCTTTAGTGTTTAATTCATTCGCAACTTGCCCTTCCTTTGTATTTCTACCAGAGGTATTCTTCGGAGTATATCCAACAGTATATATTCGAACCATGAGTCCAAATAATCCAACGTAAATCGAAACGGAATTCATAAAATCAGTAAACATTGCAACCGTTGGCGAGTTGGAAGGGGCATTCTCGATATAATATCCTTTTATTGCTAAAGCAAAGACAATAAAAATCAGCGGAAGGAAACTTCTGTTTTTAAACAGATAGTCACCTTGACGTTTCAGTTGTTCTTGTAAAGCCATAAATAAACAAGGTAAGTCCTCTAATTTTTAATAAACCAAAGAATTGGTTTATCGTTTAGATGTAGTTTGTAGATTCCCTTTGAAAGACTTTTTACTGGGATGACCCCGTTGACTGTCAGTCGGCCAATAAGGAACTGTACCCCTTTGTCATCATAAATTTGATATGAGGAGTTTTTTGGAAGTTTATGGCTGACATTCAGGAAATTACCAACAGGGGTAGCATATAGCGGAATTTGATCATGTTTGTCTTTCGATGGTTTATTTGGTAGGGCTTCTTCTTTTTCATCGGAAGTTTTTATTGAGGATTTGTATGGGTTCTCATGATGAGCGTAAACAACCACATCTTGTGCTTGTAGTGAGTATGACGCAAAAGTAATCATAAATAACAAGAGGAGAGATAATGATTTCATTTGAACAGAATTGAGGTTAGTTGAATAAATAGAATTGCATCTGAAAAGACAGATACGCTGAGTAAATAATATGTTTGGATAATGTAGGTTGTTCATTTGAAACTAGATTTGGGTCTGTTCATTACAAATGAAGCAAAAAAAAGCAACTCAAAAAAGCTGCTTTTATATCTTGTTAAAAAACATTTCTCTAGCCCAGTATTTTGTCGAGCTCAGATTTGATTGCGTCTAAAAATTCTTGTGTACTCAAATAGTGCTCTCTTTTGAGATTCTTCTCATGGATAAGTAATGCCAAGTCTTTGGTCATTTTGCCGCTTTCCACCGTCTGAATGCACACTCGTTCTAACGTTTCACAGAAATTTGCAAGGTCCAGGTTGTCATCCAGTTTAGCACGATGAGCAAGTCCACGTGTCCAAGCAAATATAGATGCGATCGGATTGGTAGAGGTTTCTTCTCCTTTTTGATGCAGACGATAGTGTCTTGTTACCGTGCCATGCGCTGCTTCTGCTTCCATGATTTCTCCATCTGGGGTAACCAAGGTAGAGGTCATTAAGCCCAGTGACCCAAATCCTTGTGCAACGGTATCCGATTGCACGTCACCATCATAGTTTTTACACGCCCATACAAACCCACCATTCCATTTCATGGCGGCAGCGACCATATCATCGATCAAACGGTGTTCGTAGTGGATACCAGCTTCTTCAAATTTCGACTTGAATTCGTTTTGATAAACCTCTTCAAAAATGTCTTTAAACCGACCATCATACGCTTTCATAATGGTGTTTTTGGTACTGAAGTACAATGGCCATCCTTTGCTCAAAGCACGATTCATACAAGAACGAGCAAATCCATAAATGGACGACTCGACATTATACATACTCATGGCGACTCCACCTTCTTGAAAGTTATATACTTCCCAACTTTGGACTTCGCTTCCGTCTTCTGGTGTAAAGGTCATGGTGAGTTTCCCTTTCCCCTTTATAACAGTATCTGTCGCTTTGTACTGATCTCCAAAAGCATGACGTCCAATACAAATGGGCTTTGTCCAACCTTGTACATACCGCGGAACATTTTTCATGATAATGGGTTCACGAAATACAGTTCCCCCAACGATATTGCGAATCGTTCCGTTTGGGGAACGCCACATTTTCTTTAAGCCGAATTCTTCTACACGATTTTCATCGGGGGTAATGGTGGCGCATTTAATACCAACTTTATACTTGTTAATTGCATTGGCAGCATCAATCGTAATCTGATCATCTGTTGCATCTCTGCTCTCAAGACCCAAGTCGTAGTATAAAAGCTCAACATCGATGTAGGGAAGTATCAATTGGTCTTTGATGAACTTCCAAATGATTCTTGTCATTTCATCACCATCGATCTCAACGACGGGGTTAGCAACTTTAATTTTGGACATGATTTTGTTTTTGGTGGCGCAAATATACAACGCGACATGCAAAAGACATAGGTCTTTACAAGAGAATTCGTTTTCTTTAAACAATCCGAACTAATGCCTTAAAAAAAATAGGAAATCAAAAAAAAACCTCCTAAAAGGGAGGCATTTGTGAAATGAGAATTGTTAATTCTTTCTTTCCTTGATTCGCGCTTTCTTTCCACGCAATTCACGGAAGTAAAAAATACGAGAACGACGCACTTTACCACGACTATTAACCTCGATTTTTTGAATGGTTGGGAGGTTGAAAGGAAAAATTCGCTCAACCCCAACAGTACCAGAAATCTTACGGATTGTAAAAGTTTTGGTGCTGCCAGTACCTTTTATTTGGATTATAACACCCTTAAAGAACTGGGTTCTTACTTTTTCGCCTTCGCGAATTTCATAATAAACAGTGATTGTGTCACCTGCTTGAAACGCAGGAAAGGATTTCTTCTCGACGAATTCGTCTTGAACGTATTGAACTAGGTGTTCCATGATTTTTAGCTAAAAATAACTAAGAGCAACATTCACGACCATCGCCAGCGGTTGAACCTAGGGTTTGCAAAATTAGATATTTTTTTTTTGTGTGCAACCGTTCAACCTCTTTTATCTAATTGCAAGAGTATTCTCTTATTTTCGATACAGGGGAAATTGATACATAATGGTATAGTTTAGTCCAGCACCCCAAGGGCTGACGTCTGAAACACGATGAAACCCAGGAACATAAAGGTTGTCAAAATTATCGACTTCCTTATCGTTGATCAAGTAATTCATCCGTACACTGATTCCCATATACAGATTGGTTAGCAACTCAGCTTTTACTCCAACCAAGAGTTCAAACCAAAATGCACCTAGATTGTTGTAGTCGATAGAGGTTTTTAGTGGCTTATATAATTCTTCTTGCCAGAAATGATTGAGTTGTCGTACTGCGTAGCCATGGAGTCGATGCTTGTGCTTACTTGTACCTAGTCGGAATCCTGTCAAGAGTTGATTTTCCATGCCTTGCCAATTTTTAAATAAATTGATATCTAATCCTAGCTTGAGGTATTCACCTGAAGTCTGAAAATCGAGAGACTCACTGACCACTCGCTTGTTCTCCATTCCGACTTCCCCTGCGAGATACAGGTTGTGCGTGAGTCGATAATCAGCTGTGAGTTCGAGACCCTTGTAGTGATCTTCTACTACAGAGCGAATGGGCTTACTCATATCAACTCCAAAACGAAGACTATATCGTTCGGTGTATTTGGGAATGCTATCCTGGCCATAGCCAATGCAAACCATAAAAAGAAGTAAACCGCTAATGGAAGATTTTAACATGGGCTAGGGTGTCTATGATGACTTCATTGGTTACAATCTCAATTGAATTTATCCAATTGGCGGGCTGGTCAACTTCAATGGTATGGATTTGAAATGTGGTTTGAAACCCACATGCTCGACTCAAATAAACATCTTTCGTTAGGTAATCAATTTCAATACGATCTGTGATCCCATTAGAAATGGTTAAGTCTGCATTTATTTTATTGGCATTGACTTGAAGAGGAAATACAATCGAATCGGTATTGATAAATTCAAGAGTAGCATCACCGTTTAAGCTCCTGACCCGTAAGGTATCCACAGCTTTAAATTCATTTGGTTGACTTGAATCGTACAATCGAAAAACAAGTTGTGGAGTCGATGGGTTTGCCTCACTACACACATCATCTGGCTCACAACTGGAGTTGAGAAAAAGAAGCAAAAAGAAAAACCAGATTTTACGCATGGATTCTCTCCAAAAGTACAACATTTTCTACGTGTTGTGTATGCGGAAACATATCGACTGGCTGCACTTTTTGAATTGCATAATGGTCGGTTAACAAATTTAAATCTCGTGCCTGCGTAGAGGAGTTACAACTCACATAAACGATTCGCTGTGGTTGAACTGCAATCAATTGCTGAACAACATCTTTGTGCATCCCTTCACGAGGGGGGTCTGTTATCACAACATCTGGTGTTCCATAGGTAGCGATAAAATCATCGGTAAACACTTTTTTCATATCACCAGAAATAAAACTCAAGTTGGACAATTTGTTTCTCTTTGCATTTTCTTTTGCAGCAGCAATGGCTTCGGGGATGGCTTCGATACCAACCACATGTTTTGCTCCTTTAGCGATAAACTGAGCGATGGTTCCCAAACCTGTATACAAGTCATAAACGATTTCATTTCCCATAAGCCCTGCAAAGTCACGCGTAATTTTGTAAAGTTCATAGGCCTGTAACGAGTTGGTCTGATAAAAAGATTTAGGTGTAATCTGAAACCGAAGTCCTTCCATTTCTTCTTCAATAAATGGACTTCCAGCATGCAAAATCACCTCTTGATCGTAGATGCTGTCGTTTGCCTTTTGATTAACAATGTACTGGAGAGAGTTGATTTGCGGAAAATTGGCAAGGATTGCTTCAAACAAGGTCTCCCTCTGTGCGGGTTGATCTTCGAAAAACTGAATGACGATCATGATTTGTCCAGTTGTAGCCGTGCGAATCATCATGCTCCGTAATTGACCTGTTTTCTGTTTCAGATCAAAATAAGAGATTCCATTATCCAGAGCATATTGATGAATAAAATTTCGAATTTCATTTCCTGGTTCCTGCTGAAGGTGGCATTCCTCAATATGAACAATTTTGTCCCACATCCGCGGTTTGTGAAAGCCCAAGGCATTGCGGTCTATAATTTTCCCAGATTCAATCTCTGCTTTGGTGAGCCAACGACTGTTGGAGAAGCTATACTCCATTTTGTTTCGGTAATTGAATTGTGATTTACTCGGGATAATCTTTTCTAATTTAGGAAAATCAAATGATCCGATTTTTACAAAATTTTGATAAACTTCTTCTTGTTTGTGTTCGAGCTGACTTGAATACGATAAATGTTGCCACTGGCAACCGCCACAGATTCCAAAATGACTGCATTTGGCTGAGATTCGATATGGGCTGGGGGAGATCAGTTTTTCCAGTCTTCCTTCAAGATAACTTTTCCTTTTTTTATAGAGATACACCATGGCAACATCACCCGGAACAGCATCTTTTACAAAAACAACGACCCCAGAAGATGTTCGACCAACTGCCATCCCTTTCGCAGCAATTCCTGTCAAAGTTAACTCAATAGATTGTTTGACTTTCATTTGGTTGCAAAAATAGATAGGTTTAACGGATTTTATGATCTGAAAAGCACACTTTTCTTGATTATTTTGTACTTTAATCGATTAATTCCTAAAGTCGTAATCATGAAAAATATTTTTTCACTTCTCGTATGCGCATCTTTTATGCTCATTTTTTCCTTTTCATTTGCCCAGTCAGATGAAGAAGAAACCGGACTCAAATCTGCTTTAAACGGGTTTTCTTTTCGCAGTGTCGGCCCTGCTTTTATGTCAGGGCGTATCGCTGATATTGCCATCGATCCAACAAACGAAAATGTTTGGTATGTCGCAGTTGGTTCAGGCGGTACCTGGAAAACCATGAATGCTGGAACAACATGGGTCCCATTGACAGATGAGGAGTCCTTTTATTCAACAGGATGCATCACCCTTGACCCGAGTAACTCGTCTGTTGTTTGGCTGGGGACTGGAGAGAATGTTGGCGGACGTCATGTCGGGATTGGTCATGGGATTTATCGCAGTACAAATGGCGGTTCGTCTTGGCAAGATATGGGCTTGAAACAGTCCGAACATATTTCAAAAATTATCGTCCATCCCAACGATTCAAATACCATTTGGGTGGCTTCCCAAGGTCCGTTATGGAGTTCAGGGGGCGAAAGAGGATTATATAAATCCACAGATGGAGGTAAAACATGGATAAACAAACTCAACATCAACGAGTGGACAGGGGTTACGGATCTTGTTATTGATCCAACCAATCCACACGTACTCTATCTTGCGAGTTGGCAACGTCACAGAAATGTAGCTGCCCACATGGGAGGTGGCCCTGGAACATCTCTCTACAAAAGTGTTGATGGGGGAGAAACTTGGAGTAAAATAGATAATGGATTACCCTCATCAAATATGGGTAAAATCGGATTGGCGATTTCTCCTATGAATCCTAAGGTGCTTTATGCCGCAATCGAACTCGATCGTCGCAAGGGGGCGGTTTATCGCTCATCAAACAGTGGTGGTAGCTGGACAAAAATGTCGGATACCGTTTCAGGAGGTACAGGCCCTCACTACTACCAAGAGTTGATTGCCTCTCCGCATCATTTTGATCGGATCTATTTAATGAATGTCCGCGCGCTGGTCTCTGAAGATGGTGGTAAAACATTTTATACCATGAGTGAGGCCAACAAACACTCTGACAATCACTCATTGTCTTTTAAAAAGGACGATCCCAATTACCTTCTCTTTGGAACTGACGGAGGGATTTATGAATCGTTTGACGATTCCAAAACTTGGAAGTTTGTCAACAATCTCCCTTTGACCCAGTTTTACAAACTCGCAGTTGACGATGCAGCACCATTCTATAATATTTATGGTGGAACACAAGACAACAATACTCAAGGCGGTCCGTCTCGTACTTTTCGAACCAATGGAATTACAAATTCAGATTGGTATGTTTTGTTGGGGGGTGATGGTCATCAACCTGCTACCGAGCCGGGAAACCCCGATATTGTTTACGCGCAGTGGCAACAAGGGAACTTGTATCGAATCGATAAAACCACAATGGAAGCCATTTATATCAAACCACAAAGTGGAATTGGAGAGCCCTATGAACGTTACAATTGGGATGCACCAATCCTTGTGAGTCACCATGACCCCAAGCGATTGTATTTTGGCACCCAACGTGTTTGGAGATCGGATGACCGTGGAGATAGCTGGTCTGCGATTTCTGGTGATCTAACAAAAGACGAAGAGCGTTTGGCTCTGCCGATTATGGGTCGTCAGCAAAGTTTTGACAACCCCTGGGATGTTTATGCGATGTCAACCTATAATACCATTACCTCATTGAGTGAATCAACCACAAATCCTGATCTTTTGTATGCAGGTACTGATGACGGTATCATTCAGCACACGAATGATGGGGGTAAAACATGGACAAAAATGACGGTTGACAAGCTACCCGGCTCACCTACAACTGCATTTGTAAATGACATAAAAGTTGACCTTCACAATGATCAAGTTGCCTACGTGGCTCTTGATAACCACAAGTATGGTGATTATGCCCCATACTTGTATAAAACAATCAATGGAGGAAAAAAATGGACCTCGATTACCAATGGAATTCCGAAAGGAACACTGGTTTGGAGAATTTTACAAGATCATGTCAATCCCAAACTACTGTTTTTAGCAACCGAGTATGGGGTTTATGTGAGTTTGGATCAAGGGGATCAATGGCATAAATTTTCTACTGGACTTCCCACGATTTCAGTCCGTGACCTTGCCATTCAAAAACGTGAGAATGATCTTGTCTTAGCGACTTTTGGTCGTAGTTTTTACGTACTTGACGACTATAGTCCACTTCGTAATATCACAGCGGAAAGTGTAGATCAAACGGCCATGCTCTTCGAAACACGAAAGGCACTGCAATACAATCCGATTCGTGGCGGAACATCAAGTCAGGGAGGATCGTTTTTTACAGCCAAAAATCCAGATTACGGTGCTCTGTTTACTTTTTATCTCAAAGATGGGCACAAGTCGATGAAAGCTACACGTCAAAAAAGGGAAAAAGACAAAAAGACTGAGGATATTCCTTTCCCTGGATGGGAGGCGCTTGATGCCGAAAAACAGGAGCTCAAAGCCCAAGCGATTTTAGTCATTCAAAATGAAGCTGGAGAAGTGATTGATCGAATCTACACTCCGCATAAAAAGGGAATTCAGCGGGTTTCTTGGGATTTAAGACAGCCCTATGTCAGTGTAGCAAATGCCGATTCTAAGCGAGAATCTCTAAACACTTTTCGTTTGAATGTTGCTCCTGGCATCTACACGGTTAGCTTG
>CAXRDL010000083.1:0-27660 GCA_964229535.1 Flavobacteriaceae bacterium
TTTTCGATTAAAATCAAATGAATTATAACTTAACAATGCTTAAAGTATATATTAAGTCATGCTTTTGCTCAACCTCCAATCTATTAAACACTGCTTTTATATCCGCTTTGAAAATCACACAAACAAAAAAACGCTCAAGCAAGCTTGGCGTTTTTTCTTAGTGTGCGATTTATTCGTGATCGCGATAGGATTCGAACCTATGACCGTCTGCTTAGAAGGCAGATGCTCTATCCAGCTGAGCTACGCGACCTGATAAAAAACCCTTGTAAATCAATTACTTACAAGGGGTTGAGCGGAGAGACTGGGATTCGAACCCAGGCAACACTTTCGCGTTGACAGATTAGCAATCTGCTCCATTACCACTCTGGCACCTCTCCTATGGATAACTAAATCGGACGCAAAAATACATTATCAGCCGAAAATCGACAACTTATTTGACAGTTCAATTGCTGCGTTTATCAAAGTCATCGTTTTGGCGCTCATTGTATTTGATGATTGCCAATACAATCAATGCAATACCTACCGCCCCATAAAAAATAAAGGTCATCTATTTCAATTTAACAGCCGTTCCAAAGGCCAACATTTCAGAAGCCCCTTGCGCCACTACTGAAGTCGTAAATCGAACATTGACCACGGCATCAGCTCCAAGTTTTTGTGCATCAGAAATCATCCTTTGTAAGGCTTGTTCTCGAGCATCTGCCTGCAGTTTGGTGTATTCTTCAATTTCACCACCGACGATGTTTTTAAGACTCGCAAAAATATCTCGCCCAATATTTCGACTTCTTACTGTACTTCCGCGTGCAATGCCTAGGGTTTCCGTAATCGTTTGGTTCGCAATGGTTTCTGTATTGGATAGTTTCATGTGCTTTAAATGTTTTTAGTAAGGGCCTTTACAATTTTATTATGTGCATAAAACTCTTTAAAAATGACTTTTAAAGCTGTATATGATGGAACCGCGATAATCATCCCTAGTGGACCAAATAAAAGCCCACCAACCAATATAACAATAAAAATTTCGAGCGGATGAGATTTTACAGAAGTAGAAAAAACATAGGGCTGTATCAAAAAATTATCAATCAACTGTCCAATGGTAAATCCGATAAGCACATAAATCGTTTTGGGAAGTGTGACTGATGCAAAACTCGCATCGAGGTTACTTGTCATGGTCAAAAAGATAATCAAAACTGTACCAATAATAGGGCCCAAAAATGGTATAATGTTCAGTAAGGCACAAACAAGTGCAATCGTTACCGCATTTGGAATTCCAAATATCAGTAGTACAAGGGTGTAAATGACAAATAAGACCGTGATTTGAACGAGTAAACCGATAAAATACCTAGATAGCAAATTTTTGATTGACAAAATTGACTTTTCAAGTCTTTTAACATTTTTGTCTGCTACAAAAACCATTACCATTCTTTCTAGCAAACCACTGTCTCTCAAAAAGAAAAAGGAAATAAAAATCACCGAAAATACGCCAATCGTAAACCCACTGAGTCCATTGAGAACGGTATTGATTGCATCGGGAAGAAAACTATAATCAACTTCTGCCAAGCTACGATCAACCCAACTTTGCAAATCAATCCCATATTCACGGAGATAAATGCTAAGCTCGTTTATCAACTTTGTCGCCGTGGCTTCAAAAGCATTTACATTCAGTAGGGAAAGATTTTTGGCCTGTTCAAAAATTACTGGTAGTAGTAAGGAAACAATTCCAAAAAATGTGGCCATCAAAATTGCTATGGTCGTAACAGATGATAAGGTGTTGCCAAATTTTATTCTCTTCAATAATTGCACAATTGGTCGACCGATTAGGGAAACGACTGCAGCAATAAGAAGATAAAATATAACGGATTGTATGGAGATTACAACTTGATACAATCCAATCAACAGAACTATGATCAAAAATGCTTGTACAATCGCTCGGGTAAGTTCTTTTGGTTTCATAGATTAAAGATAAGTTTTTTACGGATATAATAGTGATATGCTGTGACAAGCGATAATGCCAGCAGTTTCGGTGCGCAATCGTTTTTCTCCCAATGTTACAGCAGTGACGTTGACATCTGCTGCAGCTTGGATTTCGTCAGGTGTGAAATCTCCCTCTGGACCTATGAAAATCGATATGGATTTATCCTTGATCGATAGCTTGTTGATTACTACTTTATTCGTGTCTTGACAATGCGCAATACAGGCTGTCCCTTTGATTTTATTTAACGATTTGGTATAATCACATGCGGGATGAATAATCGGCAAATAAGTTCCCAGAGATTGTTTCATGGCAGCAATTGCGATTTTTTGCAATCGTTCTTGCTTTATCACTTTTCGATCACTTCTTTGACAAATGATAGGAGTGATTTCATGAACACCAATTTCGGTGGCTTTTTCAACAAACCAATCCATACGATCATTGCTTTTTGTGGGCGCGATGAAAACATGTAGTTGATAAGGATCTGGACTGATTTCCACGCATTGATTTATGGTAGCTGTACATGCTTTGTGATCCACAAGTGATAAGGTTGCCGAAAAGCGATACCCAACGCCATTGGTAATTGTAATGGGGTCCCCAACTTTTTTTCGAAGAACTTTAGATATATGTTTACTTTCATTTTTGTCAAAATGAATTTCTGAATCGTTTTTAGAGAGGGATGAAAGATAAAATTGCTGCATTACAAAGACATTCTCGATTGTGCTTGGCGATCCATGACACCAAAGTTTTTGTTTTGATATTTAAAATAGCCAGCAACTGCAATCATTGCAGCGTTATCCGTTGTGAATGACAAGGGTGGAATAAACACATTCCAATCTGTCTGCTTGGATAAAGCTTGTCGGAGGCCAGAATTTGCCGAAACACCACCTCCAATTACAATTTCTTTAATCCCCGTTTGAATGACTGCTTTTTCAAGTTTTTCCATCAATATACTAACAAGGATGTGTTGCACGGACGAACACAAATCGTTGCGGTGGTTTTGAATATAATCCTTATCCAGTTGATGCTGTTTTCTTAAATAATACAATACACTGGTTTTAAACCCACTAAAACTGAAATCCAAACCAGGTACCTTTGGCATTGAAAACGGGATGTTGGGTTCTCCATTTTGCGCATATTTATCGATGTATGGCCCTGCTGGATAGGGGAGTCCGATCATTTTGCCGGCCTTATCAAAGGCCTCACCAACAGCATCGTCTAATGTTTGCCCAATGACTTCCATTTCAGATGGGCTGTTTACTAGGACCAATTGCGTGTGTCCTCCCGAAACCGTAAGCCCTAAGAATGGAAATGACGGGTCAGGTATCGATTTTTCAAAGTGAACAAGTAAGTGCGCTTGCATGTGATTGACTTCGATCAGTGGAACGCCTAGTGACATGGACAGTGATTTGGCAAACGAATTTCCAACAAGTAAGGAGCCAATCAGTCCAGGGCCTATGGTGTAAGCTACTGCATTTACTTCTTTTTTGTCGATATTTGCTGTTGAAAGAGCTTGGTCGACTACAGGAATGATGTTCTGTAGGTGCGCGCGTGCAGCCAGTTCGGGGACAACACCTCCGTACTGCTTATGCACTTTTTGATTGGCAATAATATTCGAACGAATATGCCCATCAACGAGTACAGCCGCTGCCGTATCGTCACAGGATGATTCGATTCCGAGGATTACAGGCATGATTCTTGTTTAGCAAGCAAAGTTAATATATTGATTTGACCCAAAAACACTGGCGTAACGTAAAAAAAATAACGGTAATAAGTTTAAGTCTTACCGTGATAACGATTGCCTTGTTTCTTTCTCCTATTGGCCAGTCTGCTATCAATTCCTGGTTAAAAAATAAATTCATAAACGATTTTGAAGTGGAACTCTCTACGGGATCTCTTTTTGTCAACCCTGTTGGGACTACCTCATTTACGGATTTACTGATTCGTGATCATCGAAATGATACTTTGGTTTTTGTCGATCATTTTGTGTTTGAATCTTATCACTTTGGTGGATTGATTTCGAGTAAACTTCATCTGGGTAAGGTTGCATTTGATTCTTTGTTTTTAAATATTGTGAAGTACAAGAACGAAGATCAATCCAACCTTGACATTTTTATTGAAAAAATTAAGCCTGATGATACTAGAATAAATCAACTCAGCGCAACTACTATCAAACTCAATCAAAGTAAGGTGCAATTCACGGATATGAATAAAGCAGACTCTGCAAAACAGCTTTTTTCGAATATGAATGCGAAACTAGTTGATTTGAATTTCCATTTCGATGATTTTTCAACTCAAATTGAAGAAATGAGTTTTTTTGCGGATCATCAAAATATTCAAGTTCTGGATCTAGAGGCATTTTGTTCCTTCGACTCTGAGTTTGCTGAATTTCAAAACTTGAAGTTAATCACCCCAAATTCTCAATTCATTACTGATGTTTCCATGCGGTATCCAAAAGAAGGATTTCGCAATTTTTATGATGACGTTTCCATAGATGCTGTCGTTCAAGACTCTTTCATGGGATTAGAAGAGTTTCAATTATTAGTCCCAAATGTTTTTGGTTCTGAAACCATTTTTCTAGATCAACTTAATTTTTCTGGCACATTAAGCGAATACGCTGTAGATTCTATTCGTATAAACTACGAGAAAAGTAACTTTTTGGGTTCATTTACTTTCAATTCCCGCAGTTCATCAAAGCTTACAATTCAAGAGCTCTCCATCAACCCGAAAGACATTCAAACCCTTTTTCCAAGTTTAGAGAAATCCAGTGTTGATTTCTTAAAACGATTTGAGAAAGCGAATATCAGTGGAACACTTGCCAGTCAATCCAATAACCATAAATTAAACCTATCTGTTGATTCACGCTTAGGTCCACTGCAATTCAATTTTGATTTTTTTCGAAAAGGAAGGCAAATGAACCCTTTTTATGATGGCCAAATCCGAGCGAGTAAATTTAACATCGGTAAACTACTCAATCAACCCGATCTCGGGACTACTGATGCATCATTGTTTGTACAAGGGAAAGGACTTCGGTTTGATCAACTCAACACTAAATTATACGGTCAATTTTCATCCTTTTCATTTCTCGAAAACAAACTTGACTCTATTTATGTTGACATGGATCTAAACCAGAGCCGAGTTGTTGGGTCAATTGACATAAATGATATTGATACAAAGTTGCAAATCCAAGGACAATTTGAAGCGAATGACTCCATACAGAAATTTTCAGCAATCGCAGAAGTAAGTGAATTAAAACTTCAATCTATTCAGTCTTCGAAATCTTTTGGGAACAGAACGCTTTCGGGCAATTTTGAACTCATCGGGCAAGGGACCCAAATCGATAATTTTATTGGAGACATCAACGCAGAGTCTGTTCAAATCCGCTCAAAAGATAAACTGTTTTCATTTGAGGATTTTAGCATACAGTCTAGGGTGAATAAAGATTTACGTTTTTTCAATATCAGATCTGACGATGTTGTCAACGGATTGATATACGGGAGGTTCGAATTTTCAGATTTGAACAAAATGGTAAAGAATTCATTTGGAAGCTACTTTTCTTCATACAAGCCTCTGCAGCTTGACCCTTCTAAATTTGTCAATTTTAGCATTAATTTCAAGGAAAAATTAATCAGCGCTTTAAGTGATGATATTGCGATTGATGATAATTCTTTTTTTCGCGGAAAGCTAAGTGCTAACGTGAACGAAGCGGCTTTACAGTTTGACGTTCCCTACATCCGGTATGAAGACAAAGTTTTTTCTCAGTTACGGTTGACATTGGATAATGATAACCCATTATATAAATCCTTTATACATATTGAGGAATTTCACGGAATGGGTCTTAACCTGAGTCAATTTCAGCTTATAAATACAGTCATAAATGACAAACTGCACTTTAGAGCTGAATACGATAGTAATTCTTTACATAATGGAGTCAATTTTTATTCCACACTGGATGGCAATCAAAAATTGGAATTTGGGATTCAACCATCAAAGATTTCATTTCAGGGCAAGCAATGGAAAGTGAATCAATTGGATGAAAGAACCAGTTCTTTAAGCGTATCTTCAAAAGGAGTGCAACTTGATTCAACTGTTTTTTCAAATGATGAATCTATCCTCTATCTTTCGTTTGACCTGCAAAAAACACAGCGTTTTCAAGCCATTTTTGAAAATATTGATCTGTCCGATATTATTGCGTCTAAGCCCAAGAGGGTTGTTAGTGGGATTACCAATGGGACGCTTGATATCACATTAGATGATGACAAATTTGGTGGAGAGGCAAATCTAAAGATTGACTCGTTATCATTAAACGACTCTTTTTTAGGTGATGCTTCTATTGCTCTGCAGTCTGTTCAAGAAGCTTACAAGTTGTCATTCAGTACAGTTGATAACGATCTAAAAACAAGTTCAATTGAGGGTCTGATCTTTCCCCAAAATGATAACAATCTAGACCTCAATGCTACTTTTCAGAAATTTCCCGCAGCTACTCTTGACCGAATTATTGGGAATGCGCTTACGGATGTTGGTGGAGAGATTGATGGTTCGATATCAATAGGCGGGAGGTGGAACATACCCACGCTTGAAGGTGAACTATTTTTAGAGGGATTTAGACTTTCAGTCCCTTATTTGAATGTTGGATATCGACTTGCAGATCAAACAAAGCTGACTGTAAATCCAACGTCCTTTCAGTTTGAACCTACTCGCTTGATCGACGAAAATACGTTGACTTCAGCAAACTTTAGGGGGTCAATTGCACATCAAAACTTTCAATTTTTTACGCTAGATATGGATCTGTCTAGTGAAGGCCTTCTTGTTTTAGATACAGATAATGATTTTGATAATAATTATTACGGAAAAGCAGTACTGGATGGTTCTGCTCATATTCATGGGCCAGCCCAATCCTTGACTTTTGACGTTTTGGGTCAATCCGCTAAGGGAACAAATATTATCATTCCAGTTGACAATACGCCCAGCATAGAGGATGTCTCTTATATACGATTTGTCGAAAAAAACAGGGCGAGTAAAAGTGGGGATGTCCTTTCTTCTTCCTCAGAAATCAAAGGACTCGCTCTCAATTTTGATTTATCAATTACGCCAGACGCTGAACTTGAGCTCGTGATTGATAGTGATACGGGAAGCACGCTGAGTGGCTCTGGATTGGGAAGTATTCTCATGGAAATCAATACAGATGGAATTTTTAGCGTGTGGGGAGATTTTATTGCCTTAAATGGAGTCTATAGTTTTAAAAATTTAGGGATACTGGAAAAAGAATTTATTTTAGAACCAGGAGGCACGATCGTGTGGAATGGCAATCCATTAGATGCAGAATTGAACTTACAAGCAATATATGAAGTGCCAGGAGGGGCAAATCCAGCCATCTTATTAGAAAATCCTGGATTAAATCGAAAAATCCCAACCGATGTCAAGATTTACTTGTCTGGTAGCATCATGCAGCCTGAAACGCCGCGTTTTTCGATCGATTTTCCCAATACATCAGCAAATGTCAGAAATGATCTTGCCTATAAATTGGACGATGAGGAACGCAGGCAAATTCAAGCCATTTCCCTTCTTTCCCAAGGGGTGTTTATTAGTGACTTATCCTTGTCAGCCATTTCTACACAAACTTTAACAAATAACCTATTTCAGAAAGCATCTGGTGTGTTTGAATCGATTTTTTCTGGGGATGAGGACAAGTTGAGGCTAGGGTTAGATTATTTGCAAGGAGATCGAAATGCAGAAGCGACTGCCCAAACGCGAGATCGGCTGGGTCTCACGCTTGTGACCCAAGTTTCAGAACGACTGCTAATCAACGGTAAACTCGGTGTTCCCTTTGGAGGTGTTGAAGAAACCATAATTGTAGGAGATGTGACAATCGAATTTTTATTAAGCAAAGATGGAGCTTTACGTGCACGTATATTTAACAGAGAAAATGAGTTTCAATATTTTGGTGATGAACTTGGATATACGCAAGGAATAGGATTGTCGTACCGTGTTGGCTTTGATGATTTTAAATCTTTGATTAAAAAGATTGTAAAAAAGAATACAATTTGATAAAATAAAGCTAATTTGAACCTCATTTTAACCTCTATTTTTTTTAAATTCACAATTTCAAACATTCCCCATGTTTTCAGAAATATAGTTTGTAATTTCGCCGTTCTAATATGGGAGTAAAACCAAAACATATCGCTGTTCTCACTTCTGGAGGTGACGCTCCTGGCATGAACGCAGCCATTCGCTCTGTCGTTCGGAGTTGCTCTCATTTTAATATCAAATGTTCAGGGGTATATCGTGGTTATCAAGGGCTTATTGAAGGGGATATTCGACCTTTGGATGCTCGTACCGTTAACAACATTATCAATAAAGGGGGTACAAAATTAAAATCTGCTCGCTCCCTTGACTTTCACGAAAAAGAGGGTAGAGCTAAAGCATCTGAAAACCTTAAAAATCTTGACATCGATGCCTTGATTGTCATCGGCGGAGATGGAAGCTTTACAGGGGGAATGATCTTTGAGCGCGAACACAAAATCCCTCTCATTGGAATCCCTGGAACAATAGACAATGATATTTTTGGTACCTCACACACGATTGGGTACGACACAGCACTGAATACAGTAGTTGATGCCATTGATAAAATTCGAGATACAGCAATTTCTCACAATCGTCTGTTTTTTGTTGAAGTCATGGGTAGGGATGCTGGTCATATCGCATTGAATGTTGGTATTGGAGCAGGTGCTGAAGAAATCCTAATCCCAGAAGAGAACCTAGGTCTTGATCGACTTTTGGAATCTTTGCGGAGAAGTAAAAAATCAGGAAAGTCATCTAGCATTGTGGTTGTAGCTGAAGGGGATAAAATAGGTAAAAATGTCTTTGAACTTGCGCAACACATCGAAGAAAATTTACCCGATTATGAAGTTAGAGTATCTGTTTTGGGACATATTCAACGGGGAGGTACACCTTCTTGTTTCGATCGTGTACTGGCTAGCCGAATGGGACTCAAAGCAGTAGAATCACTAATCGACGGAGTAAGCGGTCATATGGTTGGAATTCAAAATGGCGAAATGATCTTAACACCACTAAACAAAGCAATTAAAGGAAAGTCAGAAATTAAGAGAGAGCTCATCAGAGTTTCAGATATCATGACACTTTAAAATTAAATCAACTTAAAAAACAACTATGTCAACACTCAAATTAGGAATTAACGGTTTTGGAAGAATTGGTAGAATGGTTCTTCGTGCATCACTTCAAAACGATAATGTTGAGGTCGTAGCCATCAATGACTTGCTCGACGTCGACCATCTTGCTTACCTTTTAAAATACGATTCTGTTCATGGTACCTGTTCTGCCTCAATTGAGATCAAAGATGGGCACCTCGTAATTGATGGTAAAACAGTCCGCATTACTGCAGAACGCGATCCACAAAACCTAAAATGGGATGAGGTTGGCGCTGAAATCGTTGCAGAATGTACAGGTATTTTTACCACTTTAGAAAAAGCCCAACTTCACATCGATGGTGGTGCAAAAAAAGTAGTCATTTCTGCGCCATCTGCTGACGCGCCAATGTTTGTAATGGGTGTAAATCATACAGATGCAAAAGCCTCAGACACCATTGTTTCTAACGCATCTTGTACAACAAACTGTCTCGCACCACTTGCCAAGGTGTTGCATGACAACTTTGGAATTGCAGAAGCATTGATGACGACGGTTCATGCTGTTACAGCCACCCAAATGACAGTTGATGGTCCTTCGCGAAAAGATTATAGAGGAGGTCGTTCGTCTCTTCTTAATATTATTCCAGCATCGACAGGAGCTGCAAAAGCAGTTACCAAGGTAATACCTTCTTTAGTTGGTAAAATTACCGGAATGGCATTTCGTGTACCAACCGCAGATGTCTCTGTTGTTGACTTAACGGTCAAACTCGAAAAAAGCACAAGTTATGATGAAGTGATGTCCGCCCTTGAAGACGCTTCTAACGGTACAATGGCAGGAATCTTAGGATTTACGAAAGAACTCGTGGTTTCCCAAGACTTCATCGGAGATGTAAGAACGTCAATTGTTGATGCCAATGCTGGGATTCAGCTCAACGAAACCTTTTTCAAAATTGTATCATGGTACGACAATGAAGCCGGTTATTCGAACAAGCTCATCGACCTAGCGCTTCACGTTCGTTCATTATAATCATTACGTATGAGACTTATTGTTGACAGTGGATCAACAAAAACCGATTGGATTGGTATTGATGACTCTGGCAATATTTTGTTTGAGACCCAAACTCTTGGCTTAAATCCACAGGTTCTTTCAGAATCTATAGTTGAAGAACGCATTATCAATAACTACGAGTTGTATCGTATTCGAAACGGAGTTGATTCAACATTCTTTTATGGGGCAGGCTGCGGTACTGAGCCTCCACGTAAATTAATGGAGGGTGTTTTAAAGAGTATTTTTCAAAATTCAACGATTTCTGTCAAAGAAGATACCTATGCCGCGGTTTATTCAATTACAGATCCTGGAGAGCCAAGTATCGTTTGTATTTTAGGCACTGGCTCCAATTGTAGTTTTTATGACGGTGAAATCGTTCATCAAAAGATTACCTCTCTTGGATATATCCTAATGGATGATGCAAGTGGCAACTATTTTGGTAGGCAGTTGCTTCGGGACTATTATTTCAATAAAATTCCAAAAGCACTTTCTGATTCTTTTGCTGAAGAATTTAATTTGGGTGCAGAGGAGATTAAAACCAATTTATATAAAAAGTCAAACCCAAACACCTATTTGGCAACCTTTGCTAAATTTGTGATTGTAAATAAAAATGAGCCCTACATACAAGGGCTTATCAATAAAGGGCTTGGTTTATTTATTGAAAATCAAATTACGCAGTTCGATAACGCCAAAGAATTACCTATTCATTTTATTGGGTCAATATCCTACTTTTTGAAGGAGGAGCTTGAAGCCAAGCTGATTTCCTATGGACTTACATTGGGTAAGATTCTCAAAAAACCAATCGAAGGGCTTGTTTCCTATCACCAGTCCACCGACTAGCGGATCGCAATCACTGAAATTTCAACCCGAACATTTTTCGGTAGAGCTGCGACTTGAACCGTTTCTCTAGCAGGAGCAACTTTGTGATTGAAGTAACTTCCATAAACCTCATTGACAGCAGTAAAATCTCCCATATTATACAAAAAAATAGTCGTCTTTACCACGTTAGCAAAGTCCATCCCTGCTGCTTTGAGTACTTCTGATAGGTTTTTCATAACTTGAGTGGTTTCCGTCTCAATGTCTCGATTGACCAATTCCATTGTTTTGGGGTCAAGCGCAATTTGTCCACTGGCGTAAAGGGTGTTGTCAACCAAAATAGCCTGGTTATATGGCCCTATCGGGGCAGGCGCTTTAGGGGTTTGAATGATTGTTTTCATATTTGTAAATTAAAGTCTTTTATCTGGTTCTCGACGTTTATCATATTTTAAATCACTTAGGAACCCACTGCGTACACCAATGAAAAAGAACCATGACTGTCTGGTTCCAAACGGTGTCCAAGCCAAGTTCATAACCCAACTGTCTAAGTCTCTTTCAATTCGAAAATTGGTATAGGTTATCCCTTTGTTTTTAAAATCATAGCCAGTCGAAACACCCACATCCCATTTGGGCGTTAGACCCACTGACCCAGATACCATCAGAGAGTTGTTTGAAATGTCTCGATTTTGCTTTGCATTTGAATAGGTCAAGCTATGTCGAACATTGAGTTTCCAAGGGATTTTTGTACGATAAAAAGCGTTGTTGTCATCTTCTTCTTCTTCTTCTTCTTCTTGGTCTTGTGTGCTACTTTGGTCTGCTGTGAAACGTCGATCGCTAAAATCCTGACTCCCGCCAAATAAATCGTTATCGTTTGATGAATTTCTTTGTGAAGACGAATCATCATTCGACTTGGATGAACTTGAAAAATTGTACCCCCAGTTCATGTTTGCACTGGTCATTCGAAAGAGTCCTCCACCATTATTGACATGTAAAGTATTGATTCTTCTTCCGCTTTCATCAAGCGTATAGGGGTCAAAAGTGGCCCCTAAATTAATATTAAGCTTGTTGTCAAGTAATGGAACTACAGTTGACATCCGAACTGGGCTCAATCGGAGTGAGTCTGCTTCAAAATTATAACTCGTAGAAAAATTGAGATTGTTTAGAATTTTTATTTTTTTGGGCTCTGTTGCTAAAGAGTCTTTGTCCCTGACCTTGGCTTCAACAGTGTTTCGCAATGCAAAGTTCATCGATTTGGATTTATTCATGCCTGGTTGTCCATACATGCTTCCTTCAAATCGTGTGTAGTCTCTTGTATTGCCATCTGCATCTATGATATATTCGTCGTAGTATTTTTCAAAACTGGGAGATTCGCTATAGCTAACATTTGCATTTACAACGTGACGAATGGATTGAATTTTCGCATCATCTTTAAAATTAAAAATCCCATATAAAGTTGTGCTCATACTCGCACTGTAATTGTATTTACTGAACCGATCAAAACCCCGAATTGTATCTTGTTTAGCAACGGCTTCAAGTGCCAGATCGTAATCATTTTTCTGAATGGTTTCAAATACCCATGTATCTTCGTAATTTCCACCAACTGAAAAGTTAAAATGCTTAGCGACTTTAAATGAAGTGCTTAATGGAATTTGATGTTTAAACCCGGATTTTGCAACGTCAAACATTCGATTTGTCAGGAAGTCCTCATCCATCATTTGTAAGCGATTCTCACCTCGAACACTGTACTGAAAGTTGATATTTTGTATGATACCTTTTTTTACTCCATTTCGTTTCGCAAATGGATAAATCCGTTCCATATTTGCTTGAAAGGTTGGGAGCGTCATATTTATCGTTTGTGTTCTTGTGTTTTGGCTGTGCGAGGCAGAAAGCGAGAGATTAACCGAGGGATATTTCGGAAAAGTCCTTGAGTAAGAAACAGAAGAAGATAAGGTGTTGTTCAAAAAATTCCCAGTATTGATTTGATTTAACGACTCTCTAAAATAGGTGCTACTGCCTAAGTTTACAGATGCCGAAAATCGGCTGTTTGGATTGGATTTGGCATCTTTACTATGAGACCAACGAAAGTTGTAAATATTACTTTTACTATAGTCTGGAAATCCTCTTTCACCACTGATTAGATTTTCAAAACGAATCGCAAGGTTTCCTCTAAACTTATATTTCACATTGTAATTAGACTCAATACGTAAACCATAACTACCATTTGTATAATAATCACCCAAAAGTGCAATGTCAAAATAATCACTCGCAGCGATATAATACCCACCATTCTGCATGAAGTAACCACGTCTAAAGTTCTCTCCTATCGTTGGAAAAATAATTCCGCTTTCTCGGTCTTGAGTCATGGGAAAATATGCAAAAGGCAAGTAAATAGGGGTGGGTACATCGGCGATATAGAGCTGATTTCCACTAGCAATAATTTTCTTTTTTGGCACAAATTTCCCCTTTCGGATGCGCACATAATATTCGGGGTTTTCTATATTCTCAGTGGTTGTGATTCGAGCATCTTTGATATAGTAAACAGAGTCGTTTTCTTTCTTTGTTGTCTCCGCCAATACATTCATGCCTTGCTGCTCACTTCTAGAATTCCATATGATGGCTTTTTTATTGTCAAAATTGAATTTTAACGAGTCGGGGAAAACCTCATCACCACCTTGTTTAAAAGAAGGAAATTGAACATATTGACCTGTCGTATCAACAATGGGTCGTGCAAAAACAATATTCGTGTTGTAATCCAAATCGATTTGACCTGCCTTCAGTTCGATATCTTGATAATAAAGTTCAGCTTGATCGTAAAGCGTCATGGTTTTTTTTGCACGGTTGATTGTAATTGTTCCTGCTGCATTTCTTTTGATTTGATCAAGGAGCATGGATTTGTTTAGGGGTATACTATCATTGATTGGGAGGGAATCTGTTTCTGCTGAATCGGTAATTTGATCTTGCCCAGTCCCCCAGAAAAATGGCAACAAGATGACCAGCAAAGTCGAAAAGAGCTGAAATGAATGAATATGTATTACTTTTGTCAAAAGCCCCTTTTTGTAGAATTCAAAAATACGACTATTTTTTTGGGAACTGTTCGCCATCTTGTTCTTGTTTCTATCGCCTTTACTCTATGTCTGACGGCTTTGCATTCGCAAAAATTTCAAGACAAGGATGTATTTACTGTAGTTCTGGATGCTGGCCATGGCGGAAAAGACTCTGGAAACCGTGGAAATCAGTATTATGAAAAACATATTGCTTTAACCGTTACACTCAAAATCGGTGCCATTCTCAAAAAAAATCCAGACATCAACATCATCTATACGAGAAAGAATGATGTCTTTATCCCGCTAAATAAACGAGCAGATATTGCCAATTCAGCAAAAGCAGATTTGTTTGTCTCTATTCATTGTGATGCGCACACTTCTAGCGCTTACGGTGCAGGTACTTTTGTCTTGGGTCTTCATGAGAATGATCGAAATTTTAGAATTGCACAAAAGGAAAACTCCGTTATTTTTCTAGAAGAAGACTATGAAAAGAATTACGATGGATTTGACCCCAACAACCCAGAGTCTGTGATTAGCTTGGTATTGATGCAAGAAACATATTTGGATCAAAGTATTCAAGCTGCCAATACCATTCAACAGAGTTTTGTGAGAAACTTGAAACGAAAAAATCGAACGGTAAAGCAAGCAGGATTTTTGGTTTTGAGAAATACCTATATGCCTAGTGTTTTGGTTGAGCTTGGCTTTTTGACAAACAAAATTGAAGGTGCATACCTCAATTCTAAAAAGGGGCAGAATGAAATGAGTGAGGCCATTGCAAAGGCAATCGTGTCTTACAAGAACATTCTCCAATCCGATTTACAGGAAGATGTCGTTTTTGAAGATTCAAGAACAAACATGGAAGAAAACAGCCTCGTTTCAGAGTACACGTTTCGTGTTCAAATTTCTGCCAGTAAAACGATGTTAGAACCAAAATCATTTAATTTTAAGGGATTGTCTCCCATCAAACGTATCAAGTCGGGGAGTTTATATAAATACTTTTTAGGCAATGCCACCTCCTATGAAAAAGCAAAAGAATTGCAGCAAAGCGCAATTGAAAAAGGATACAATGGTAGTTTTGTTGTTGCATTTCAGGGTGATGAAATTGTTCCTCTTAACAATGCATTAAAAAGAAATTAACCCCTTATTTTGTACCCCAAATTATATACGTATTTTTATCGCTTAATGACCATAGCGTGAATTTGTCTAGAGAAATCAAAACCGCAATCTTCGCCTTATCTGGATTTGGCTTATTTTTTATTGGCTTTAATTACTTAAAATCGAATGATGTTTTTGTTCGGGACAATATCTTTTATGCAGTCTATGATAATGCCGAGGGTCTTATGGTGGGGACTCCTGTGACTATTCAAGGATTTCAGGTCGGAACAATCGATCAAGTTTCTTTACTCCCTGGAAATAAAGACATTGCCGTCCGTTTTCGAGTCGAAAAAGAATATGAATTTTCGAAAAATAGTATCGCGAAAATTTATGAAGCAGGCCTTCTTGGCGGAAAGTCCTTGGCTGTTGATCCAAAGTTTGATGGCGCTGATCTTGCACAATCAGGAGATACTTTGCAAAGCGCAATTGCTCCTGGACTGTCAGAACTTGTCAACGATAAATTAACTCCACTACAAGAAAAAATAGAGAGTATGATCACACATGCTGACTCTGTTTTGATTGCCTTTAATACGGTTTTAGATCCTGATGCTCAGTTTCAATTGAAATCTTCTATTGAATATCTCAATGCTTCGATTTCTAATTTTCGTTCGATAGGCGAAACCATAAACAACTCGCTTTCTGAAAATGGACAATTGCACCAAACCTTCGACAACCTTGCTGATTTATCGGCCGATTTGTCTGTTGTATCTTCTTCACTGAAAGAAGCTAACCTTGATGACACTTTTGAAGATTTAGGATCTGCTGTAGGTAACTTGTCTCAAATCCTCGAACGCTTAGAGGAAGGAGATGGCTCGCTTGGCAAACTCATTGCCAAAGATGATCTTCATCAGTCACTCGAACAAACTAATGCACAAATCCAACTACTTCTTGAAGATATGCGCCTGAATCCCAAGCGTTATGTCCACTTTTCGTTGTTTGGTAAAAAGCAAGTCAAATACAAACCAACAGATTCACAAAACGAATAAACGCCAGTGTATTTAAGCAGTATTCTTTTTGCAGTTGTTTTTTTTGTAGCTATTGGTGTGTTTACCAGAAATATCCGTCGGATTATTCGAAATATCAATCTTGGTCGCAAAACAGATCGTTCTGATCAAAAGTCAAAACGCTGGAAGCATATGACTCGAGTGGCTTTAGGTCAATCCAAGATGGTAGTACGACCGATAGCGGGACTTTTGCATATCATTGTTTACGTCGGATTTGTTGTAATTAATATTGAACTACTTGAAATTGTCTTGGATGGTTTTTTGGGGACTCACCGCGTTTTATCTCCTTATTTAGGTGGTACTTATAATGTATTGATCGCCACTTTTGAAATTTTTGCCTTATTGGTGATCTTGGCAGTTTCAGTTTTTTGGTTGAGAAGAAATGCCATGAATATTCGTCGATTTTGGAAACCTGAGATGAAAGGATGGCCCAAAAAGGATGCGGATTATATTCTCTATATCGAACTTGTGTTGATGTTTTTGTTTTTAACAATGAATGCATCGGACTATTGGTTACAGCAACAGCCGGAAGGGCAGTCCTACTACACGCAAGCAGGGAGCTTTCCAGTTAGTAGCTGGATTACTCCATTTTTTGATGGTATGTCCTATGCCACAGTTGTTTCCATTGAACGTACAGCATGGTGGCTTCATATCCTTGGGATTTTAGCATTTTTAAATTATCTGTATTACTCCAAGCATTTGCATATCCTACTTGCTTTTCCCAATACGTTTTATGCCAATCTCAACCCATTGGGTCGATTTTCGCACTCCGATGCAGTGGCGAACGAGGTAAAGTTAATGATGGATCCAAGTGCAAATCCATACGCACCTGCCCCAGCTGAAAGTGAACCACTGCGTTTTGGCGCTGCTGATGTGAAAGATTTAAATTGGGTGCAGTTGATGAATGCCTACAGTTGTACGGAATGTGGTCGGTGTATTGATGTTTGTCCAGCCAATCAAACGGGGAAAAAGCTATCTCCTAGAAAGATTATGATGGACACAAGAGACCGACTGGAGCAAGTTGGCAAACAGCTAAATCAAGGACAAGACATTGACAACAATACGTTGCTTGACAATTACATATCTCGTGAAGAATTATGGGCTTGCACGACTTGCAATGCTTGTGTTGAAGCATGCCCGATATCAATTGACCCATTGTCAATCATTATGGACATGAGACAGTACTTAGTTTTGGAGCAGTCATCGGCTCCAACAGAGTTAAATGCAATGATGACAAATATTGAAAATAACGGCGCACCTTGGCCTTTTAATCAACAAGATCGTTTAAACTGGAGTAAAGAATAAGACATAATTATGGAACAAAAAGATGTAGATAAGCTACTGAGTGAAAAATTGGAAGATGGAGAACACGTAAGTCCTGTATTGCCTGGGGGAATCAAAAACTACCTCATTGACATTGACGGTACCATATGTGACGATATTCCAAACGAAGAACCCGAAAGGATGGCAACAGCCAAACTCTATCCAGATGCTTTAGAAACACTAAATCGTTGGTTTGAAGAGGGACATGTGATTTGTTTTTTTACCTCCAGAACTGAAGATCACCGAGCTGTAACCGAGGAATGGTTAAAAAGCAATGGATTTAAGTATCACAGTCTGTTGATGGGTAAGCCAAGAGGTGGAAACTATCATTGGATTGACAATCACTTGGTCAAGGCCACACGTTATAATGGAAAATTTACCGATCTTGTGGACAAAGAAGTAACCATTCAAGTTTTTGATGATGGACAACACGACTAATTCTGTGCAAACCATGGCCGAAATGACCCAAAATGGTGTATCGCCTGAGATTCTTTTTTGGGTTGGTTGTGCAGGGAGCTTTGATGATCGATCCAAAAAGATCACAAAAGCTTTTGTCGAGTTGCTACAAAACGCAAATGTTTCCTTTGCAGTTCTTGGTCCTGAGGAGAGCTGTACTGGAGATCCAGCTAAGCGTGCAGGAAATGAGTTTTTGTTTCAAATGCAAGCGTCCACAAATATCGAAGTGCTTAATGGGTATCAAGTAAAAAAAATTGTTACAGCTTGTCCTCATTGTTTTAATACGCTGAAAAATGAATACCCGCAATTGGGTGGACAATACGAGGTTCTTCATCACACCCAGTTTTTGCATCAGTTGATAGAGGAAGGTCGATTGAAAATCGATTCGAAAACTGAATATAAGGGCAAAAAAATTACCTTTCACGATCCGTGTTATCTTGGACGAGCCAATAAGGAGTATGAAGCACCTCGAGCCCTAATCAAAAAACTCAACGCAGAGTTAGTAGAAATGAAAAGCTGTAAAGAGAAAGGCTTGTGTTGTGGTGCTGGTGGTGCCCAAATGTTTAAAGATGCCGAAAAAGGAGATAAAGAAATCAATATCGAACGCACCGAACAAGCTCTTGATACCAAATCAGATATTATTGCTGCTGGATGCCCGTTTTGCAACACCATGCTTCACGATGGCGTTACGAACAAAGAAAAAGAGTCTAAGGTTGCGGTTTTAGACATCGCACAGTTGCTAGCTCAAACAGAATCTCTTTAACTATGGTCGTCCCATTTTCTCAACTCCCTGATCACTCTCGGATTTGGATATATCCTTCTAATCGTAAGTTCTCTGCTCCAGAAATCAAACAACTTCAATCGGATATCGAGCAATTTTTATCGGATTGGACTGCACATGGGGCATCCCTATCTGCTGGTTATTGTATTCCTCATCAGCAGTTTATTGTGCTTGCCCTAAATGAATCAGATCAACAGGCAACAGGGTGTTCGATTGACAAGTCTGTTCATTTTATTCAAGCGCTTGAGCAATCCTTATCCGTGAGTTTGCTAGACAAAATGAATGTGCATTATATAAAAGAGGATGTAATTGAGGTTATCGATCTGAAGTCGTTTAAAAAATTGGTCAAGTCAAAGCAAATTCTTCCCAGCTCAACAGTTTTTAACCATCTGGTCACGACCAAATTAGATTTTATAAATCACTGGGAAACTACTGCTCACCAGAGTTGGCATTCTCGTTTCTTTTAGCTTTAGTACCTTTATCTTATGATTTGTTGGAAGCAAATACTGCTCACGATCTTTGCGACAAACCTACTATTTGCTCAGCCAAAGCAGGTTTGGGTTGATAGCACCTATCAATCGCTTTCCCTTGACCAGAAGATCGGACAATTGTTTATGCCTATGGTTTTCTCACAAGGAGACCAAAGCCATTATCAACAAATTTCTGAGGACATCAAAAAGTATCATCTTGGCGGGATTATTTTTTCAAAAGGGACAATCTCAGAGCAAGCACGACTAACCAATTTTTTTCAAAGCCAAAGTAAAGTGCCTTTACTCATCGCCATGGATGCAGAATGGGGGATGGCGATGAGGCTCCAGGATGCAAAACCCTTCCCGTATCAAATGACATTGGGGGCCATACAAAACGACAGTTTACTCTATCAGATGGGTTACGCCATGGCGAATCGTCAACGACGACTTGGCGTACATCTCAATTTTTCTCCGGCCGTAGACATCAACACCAATGCAAAAAACCCTGTGATTGGGTTGCGTTCTTTGGGATCAGATCCTGAACTGGTCACAAAAAAGGCAGGAATGCTTTTACGTGGTATGCAAGATGGGGGATTGATGACAAGCATCAAACATTTCCCTGGTCATGGTGATACCTCAACAGATTCTCATCACACCTTGCCCGTAGTTCCTCACAGTCTCGATCGCTTAAATCAAGTTGAGCTTTATCCATTTAAGACCCTTATCGAAGATAGAGTTTTTTCAGTTATGGTCGGTCATCTGGAGGTGCCTGCTCTCGAAAAAGTGAAAGGCAGGCCTTCGTCTCTTTCTTCTTCTATTGTTACAGACCTTCTCAAAAAGAAATTTGGATTCTCGGGCTTAGTTGTTACCGATGCCCTGAACATGAAAGGTGTTTCTGACTATAGCGGAAACGAATCGGCTTCGCTTGGATCTTTTTTAGCTGGAGCGGACTTGTTGCTAATTCCAGATGATTTGCGGTTGGCTTTTGCGGATATTCGTAATGCGGTACTGTCTGGAACCATTTCTGAGGAGAGACTGGCCTACTCAGTTAAAAAAATTCTTTCTGCAAAATATGACTCGAATCTCCATGAATTGAAAACGGTAAATCCAGACGCTTTGCAAGCCGATTTACAGACCTCAGAATTCACTGCACTACGGCACCAGTTGGCAGAGGCGTCGTTGACTGTGATTCGCAATGAAGACAAGGTGTTGCCCATCCAAAAAATCGAGGATTCTCAAATTACTTATGTATCAATCGGGGAGGATACAGGTGAGTTTTTCTTTGATCGTCTTCAACATTACACGTCTGTTGATCAACAAACTCTCACAGAAATTTTATCAACGAAAAATAACTATTCCCATGTAGTTGTCGGTTTACATCAACCAGATCATTCCCCATTTGTCAAACATAAGTTAAGTGCAGAGGTAATCGCAAAACTCGATTTGCTATGTCAGAAATTTAATGTGATTTTAGTGACTTTTGCCAACCCATACAGTATTTCAAAACTTCCACTTGAGAAATGTAAATCCGTTGTGCTTGCTTACCAAAATACCCCAATTTTTCAATCTAAAGCCGCCCAATTGGTTTTTGGAGGACTAGGAGCGAATGCTATTCTTCCTGTTCCAGTCGGGCGCTACCCGCAAGGTAGTGGTATTGACATTGCACCCCTTGACCGTTTGTCGTATGGTCATCCCAAGCAAGTGGGCATGGATGACAAGGTTTTGGAGACAGTTGATTTGATGGCAACACAGGCCATTTCCGATTCCATTGCGCCTGGAATGCAAATTCTTGTCGCCAAGTCTGGTAAAGTTATTTATCATAAGTCGTTTGGTTATATGCGTTATTCAAAACAAACGCCTATTCAATGGTTTCACCGCTATGATTTGGCTTCATTGACAAAAATTCTGGCGTCTGTTCCTTTGGCCATGCGGGAACACGAAAGAGATTCTCTGTTTCTGATTACGCCAATTTCCGACTTGCTCGAGGGCTATGAAAAATCGAATAAAGCAGATATGAATTTTCAAGCTCTGTTTTCTCATCATGCTGGGATTCAGCCATGGTTGCCTTTTTATAAAAATACCTTAAGCGAAAAAACAAACCGTCCACTAAAAAAACTTTATCGCACCAAGAAAAAACGAAAACACGCAGTTCAAGTATCTGAAGATTTATTTCTTAGCACAAAATATCTCGATGAAATTAAGGATGAGATTCTGGATAGTCCGTTGTTAGACTCTTTGTATTATAAATATAGCGATTTGCCCTTCTATATGTTTAAAGAATATATTGAAGGTCGTTATGAGCAGAGAATGGACCAGCTCGTCGAAGAAAAATTCTATGTGCCTCTCGGTGCTTCCCATTTGGGCTATTTGCCTTTGCAAGACGTTGATGTCAATCTGGTAGCTCCTTCTGAAATTGATGATTATTATCGTTACACTGAAGTCCAAGGTTTTGTACACGATATGGGTGCAGCCATGCAAAATGGTGTTGGCGGCCATGCAGGTTTGTTTAGCAATGCCAATGATGTTGCTAAAATGATGCAAATGTTTATGCAAGGCGGTTTATATGGAGGACATAACTTTTTCTCTCCTTCTACGGTTGGCCATTTCAACACCCGACATTACGAAAGCGAAAACAACCGTCGCGGTATTGGCTTTGACAAACAGCAGTTTGAAGGCCCTGGACCAACTTGCTTGTGTGCATCCGAGCAGAGTTTTGGTCATTCTGGAT
The DNA here is from genome assembly GCA_964229535.1 of Flavobacteriaceae bacterium. Classification (GTDB taxonomy): domain Bacteria; phylum Bacteroidota; class Bacteroidia; order Flavobacteriales; family Flavobacteriaceae; genus UBA724. Next base: position 21,937 of record CAXRDL010000083.1, read on the forward strand.
TTACAGGAACTTTTGCTTGGGCAGACCCAGCGTCTGACTTGGTTTATGTATTTTTATCGAACCGTACTTATCCCACAATGGAAAACACAAAAATGGTTGACACAAACCTCCGATCTGAAATTCAACGTGTAATTTACAAAGCAATCATTCAATAGCTATGCGAATAGGAATTGTATGTTACCCAACCTTTGGCGGAAGCGGGGTGGTTGCGACTGAACTTGGTGTAGAGCTATCCAAACGGGGGCATCACATTCATTTTCTGACGTATAAAAAACCGGTTCGCTTGGATACGAGCTTAGACAATATTCATTTTCATGAAGTTCATGTGCCAGATTATCCATTATTTCACTATCAGCCCTACGAGCTGGCATTGTCGAGCGCCTTGGTTGATATGGTTAAGCTTCATAAAATCGATCTGTTACATGTCCATTACGCCATCCCGCACGCCTATGCTGCCTATATGGCAAAACAGATGTTGGCGGAGTATCAAATTGAAATTCCAATTGTAACTACCCTTCACGGATCTGATATCACACTTGTTGGTAGTCATCCATTTTATAAGCCTGCTGTGACATTCAGTATCAATCATTCCGACATTGTGACCAGTGTTTCAAAGAGTTTGCGTTCGGACACCTTAGATATTTTTAAGATTAAAAAGGACATTCAGGTTGTTCCTAATTTTATTGATATTGACAAGTATGAGATGTTACGAACGACTTGTTCCAGAAATCAACTAGCGAAACCAAATGAGCGTTTGGTTACACACGTCAGTAATTTTCGACCTGTCAAACGAGTTCAAGATGTGCTTTCTGTCTTTGCAAAACTCAATAAAGAAGTCCAATCTCGTCTGATTATGGTGGGTGACGGACCCGAACGGTCATCGGCTGAAGAATACACCAAAGAACTCGGACTAACTGATGTTGTCGATTTTGTTGGGAAATCCAATGACGTGTATCGAATTTTGTGCTCTTCCGATTTATTTCTCTTGCCTTCGCAAAGAGAGAGTTTTGGGCTCGCTGCTTTGGAAGCGATGGCAGCTAGAACGCCAGTTGTCGCAACCAATGAAGGGGGTATTCCTGAAGTTGTGGAGCATCAAATATCTGGATATTTATCTGCCCATGGAGATGTTGACACAATGGCAGCGCATGCAATAGAGCTACTGACCAATGAGGCAAAACTTCAACAATTCAAGAAGGCAGCTTTTACCAGAGCCAAGGAGTTTGATATCCAAAAAATTATTCCTTTGTATATCGACATTTACAAAAAAACACTCGGATAGTACTACGATTTCTTATTAATCTGGTCGCTAAAGGTGCTTTCAAAGATTTTGTCAGCATTCCCTGTTTCAAAGCCTTCTCTTCGATGGGAATTTGTCAGTTTTTCTTTAGGAAGTTGAGCATATTGAGGAAGAGGTAAACGCTCGGCAAATTCAACATAGCTTCCTGCAATTTCAGCAGTTTTTCCATTTGCAAAAGTCGCAAGTATGGTTTGTGCTACAGTGCTGCTTTGGCGAAGTAATTGGTCGCGACTGATTTTGATCTCACCTCCCGCATCATTGAGTGTTATACCAATTGACTTTAGAAATTCGTTAAAAAACACTAGCTCATTATATGGAGCAGGCAGCTCGTGAACACTAATTGTATAATGGTTTAAATAATAACGATTATACAACACCCATGCACCGTATTCAGACTCTGTTAAGAGAGCATTGTAATCAGCTATATCCGGTAGTTCCCAAAGTGCTTTGTGAAGAAAAGAAATCACATCATCAACATTGTCAAGATTAATTTGATTAATAGGGTCATCGTGAATCCCTTTGGTATAGTGATGAATAATTTGTTGCGCTTGTTTGGAGAGGTTTTCCACTTTTAATTCACTGATAAAAACACGTGGATAGCTGTCATGTGGCGGTTTATACCAATAGGCCTCCAATTTCTTTTTTGGAAAAAAATAATGGTCTTGTTTGGTGTATCCGTGATGAAGGAAGATCCGTTCAAATGAGGGAATGCCAAGATTGAGAATTCCCAATGTCCGAAAAGCAATGTGGTCATTTACAATATCTTCTGGTTTCGATATCAAACCCAGATTTTTCATTTCTAAACTAACGGCTTTCACATCGGGCACGCGTTGTGCATAAGGGACAAACAATCCATTTAAAATACGATTGAGAGGCTTATTGTCTGAAAAATTCATGATTGACTATTTAGGTTGCAATAAAGATCCATTTGTGGTCGCATAAAAATCAGTTAATGAAATCATTTCTTGTTTGATAAACCCTTTTTGCGGGAGGGTTTGTGAAGCAACCATTTCAACGACTGCAGCCAGTGACGCGGCGGTTGTCCAGGATATGGCTCGCCAAACTTTTCCATGGATTTCGATGGGGAAATAAGTTTGAAAAAACTCCTTTCGTCGCATTTCTCCGTCTTTTACTCCTTCAACAACAGCGTAGACGTGGACGAGATCTTCTTCGACTGGCGGTTTTGCAGTAGTCAATATTTTTTCGAGCTGTTGTAAATCTTCTTTCATGACCAACTCATACATCAAAAACCTCATAAGCTTTCCATGCCCAGGGTAACGAATCGTTTTGTAGTTGAGTGTGTCCACTTTTCCTTCAAATGTCGAGCACATGGTGCCCAAGCCACCTGAAGTTGTAAATGCTTCATATTCTTGTCCTTCAATATTCAAGTATTCAAACCCCTCCAGAGATGGTACATGTTTTCGCTTGCCATTGTGAATTGCTTCAGCATCATTAAGATACTCGTTAATCACACCTGTTGGTGACCAAGTAAAGGAGTAGGCAAGCTGGCCATTCGGGTATCTTGGTAATGCCCCCACCCGCAATTCAATGTCACGAAGTTGATCAAATTGATTTGCCAAGTCGCCACCGAGAATTCCAATAAAGCCAGGAGCCAATCCACATTGTGGAGCAAGAACCGAAACAGAGTGTTCTGAAAGCGTTTCGATGTGGCGCATGGTGTTTACATCTTCTGTAAGATCGAAGTAGTGAATTCCTTTTCGATGTGCGATTTCAGCAATGTGTGTATTTAAATAATAGGGTAGCGCAGAGATCACAGCGTCCATGCCTTCTAAAGCAATTTTGATGTGATCCACCTTTCCAATATCTAACTGTTTAACAGTAAAAGGCAATTTCATATCGTAGTGGGGAGCACGGATATCAAACCCTGTTACTTTAAATTTTTCACTCAGAAGTACGCCAACTAAAGTCCCCACTTTCCCAAGCCCGAGAACAGCAATTTTGTTCATTTTATAACATTTTATGGTTATAAAGTTATAAAAAAACAATACTGGTTGTTTCTAATCTTTATAAAATTTCAAGACTTCGTTTCCATTTTGATGACGAATGCTCGCTAAATAATAACCCCTTTTTAAATTATTCGCTGAAATACGAAAGATTTTTGATGGATTTACAGTTGCATTTCCATTGTCATAAAGTCTGCCGTTGAGATCATAGATTTGGTAGTGAAATGAAGAAATACTTTTGGGCACACCAATCGTGATGACATCATTGACTGGGTTAGGAAATAGAATCCACCGATCTGCATCGTTATCGGAACGAAGAAGTTCAAATTGATCAAATGTTCGTCCGAGTATGCTCTCGGACTTGCTTTCATTTGGTGTTAGCCATTGGTCGATCACTGTTGCATAAATTGATCGATAATCAAACTCAGGAGTGAGATTGTCTTCCCAACGAACTCCTTTAGGGATCACGGGGTTTTCGCCAAGGATTTCGGGATTTACTCGATTCCCAAAGATAAATAGGGGCGCAGCAGTTCCATGATCGGTTCCTCTTGACCCATTGGACACGATAGTACGACCAAATTCAGAAAAGGTCATACAGAGTACATCGTCGCTTTTCCCTGCCTCATCTAAATTTTGAAAGAAAGTCAAAACCTTCTCATTGAGCTCTTTCATTAGGAATGCGTGCTCTCCTTTGGTATGATCTGATGGATCGACCTGGGTATCATGCGTGTCAAACCCTCCTAAGGTCACCATATAGATTCGGGTGTTTAGACCGCCAAGGATAAGTCGTGTCATAATGTCAAACTGTTCCCCAAAATCACTTTCCTCATATTCATGTGTCGGAGTTGCTTGTTCATAGGCGGATTTGACGGTGCTGGCATATTCGTTGGATTGATGCTTGACCAAATCGATATACCGCAACTTTACGCCTACATTGTCATCAGGGTAATTCGCATTTTGATCAAACAGGATATCTTCATGAAAACCATCGGGGTTTGTTGTTAGGTAACTGGTGAAAGACTGATTTCCTGTAAACAAAATAGATGATCCACCACCACCTAGCTCGATTGACAAGGGGTCAGGATAGTTTTCATTTGGATAAGTCGTCGGCCAGTTGGGATGCTCTCCTTCGATGTAGCGACCAATCCAGCCCGAGTTTAAAAATTCATCATAATCCGAAGCACTTTGCCAAATATCCATGGATCGAAAATGGGAAAAGTCAGGTTGCTCATAGCCCACGTTTTGAATGATTTTTAGCCGTTGCTCATCAAACAAACTTTTAAACCCGATCAACTCAGGGTGAAGTCCAAGTGAAGAACGACCCAGATCAATAATGGACTCGTCTGGGAGCATCACATGGGGTCTTGCAGCGTTGAGTTCGCTGAGTTGGTTCAGCGGGATGATGGTATTGAGGCCATCATTTCCACCGTCGAGTTTAATCAACACCAATATTCGTCCAGGTTCATTTGTATTTGAAAGAAAAGATCCTGCATGTTGCGCCAATGCACTTTGCAGTATGCTTGGCAACACGATTGGTGCTGCTGCTGCGTGACTGAGTTTGTGCAAAAATGACCTTCTTTTCATGAGTTAGTGAATATAAAAAACCGAAAGTTCAAAAAACTTAAATAATACATTGTCAAACCGCCATTGAATACTGTTCAGGTTGTCATTTGAGGGGTCATCCAAAAAGGCAGTGATATATTCTTCCCAATGCATATCATTTAGATTGCCCAGCAATTCATTTTTTAACATCTGTACAGTGGATTCATTAATAGCTGCTCCACACAATCGTTGATTGAATTCATTTAGAAAATCTTCAAAATCAGCAGGATTTTGATAGGTGCTTAAATACCGGTATAAATCATACTTCAGACTCACCCCTTGATCTTCATAACTGTACAGCCAAAGCCCCCATCGAAACCAGTGTGCAGCTTGTTTTCTGGACTTAATCGTTGAGGAGTTGATCCAAAACATATCATATACGGGTTCTTGATAAAATGCTGGCCAACCTGAAACATTTGGCGGCGTAAAGAGTTGCATACCTTGATTGTAACAACTCCAGTTTAAGCTTTGCCCAAAGAGATTGTAGGACAGTGTTGATTGATCGATTTCAACTTCTAAAAATGCAGGGTGATTTGGGGTAAATTGCTCATGATGCAATTCTTTACCGTCCCAGTACACACGATGTCCCTCCGTAATCATAAGTTCTTTTAACATACCCATATTATAATCTATTGGGGGTTTGATGATGCTGTTTGGAATGGCGGCGTCGTAGAAGTGCTCACTGCCGAGGAGTACGCGTAATACAGCAACAAGGGAGTAGTCATTGTCTCTAAACACTTGTGCTAGGGGACTTATGATTTGAGATTCAATTTCAGGCGTGAGAACAGGATAAACAAAGAATTGGTAGAGTCTTCGACATAAATAAATCCCAGATTCCTCAGTGTCGAACAACATATCGAC
>CAXRDL010000084.1:0-6865 GCA_964229535.1 Flavobacteriaceae bacterium
ACCACTAACACCCAATAATAAAACCGCGCACTTTCAAACACATTCACTCGGGCACGATGGATCAATCGTTGTAGCATCTATCGTACAACGTTTAAACAGTTGACCTATTGTTGTGTTTTAGAACAACCTTTTTGGGTCGAATCGTGGGGGAGCTCGCACCACCCCACTCCAAAACCTCTTGGTTTGGAAATAACCGCCTTGCCAAATCCAGCCACGTCATCACCTCATTTCCGCAATAATGCGAAATCCCTTTTGAGAGCTCTTGGTTAGCAATTCCGTTTAGCAAATGGGCGGCCAAATCTTCTGCACGTGTCGGACAGCCCTTTTGGTCTGCTGTGACTTGTAGTGTTTTTCCAGCATCGAGCTGGGCTTTTAGTTTGGTGTAAAAATTATTCCCATATTGAGAATATAACCAAGACGTACGCACAATCGAATATGTACCGCCAACGGCTTCTATGGCCTGCTCTCCAGCCAACTTACTTGCACCATACACATTCAAGGGGATGGGCGTATCGGATGGCATGTAGGACCTATCCAACTTGCCGTCAAACACATAGTCGGTTGAAATATGTATAAGCCAGCACCTATGTTGTTTGCAGGCTTTGGCAAGGGTTTCAACCGCTGTGGCATTAATCGCATAGGCGAATTCTTTATTGGATTCTGCACCATCTACATTAGTATAGGCAGCAGCGTTGATACAAATAGCAAAGGATTGTGTGGCAAACACTTCTTTTATCGCTTCAGCATCGGAAATATCAAGCGTGTTTTTGTCCATAAAGACAAGGTCGAGAGGAAAGTCTTTTGCAGCCTCTTGTAGGGCAAGCCCCAACTGCCCATTGGCGCCAGTGATGAGTACCCGTTTCATGGGTTGAGGTCTTTAAGAAAAGGAAGTTTCAGGTCTTTGTCAGACAGTTTGGTATTGCCCACTTGCCAGTCAATGCCCAAGTCAGGGTCGTTGAAGCGAATGCCGTTTTCGGCTTGTGGGTTGTAGGGCGCATCAACCTTATACTGTACAATCGCTCGTTCGCTAAGCACACTGTACCCATGAGCAAAGCCCTTTGGTAAAAATAATTGGATTTGGTTCTCTGCGGAAAGCTCCACACCAAACCATTCTCCATAGGTGGATGAATTTGCGCGGAGGTCCACTGCTACATCATAGATATTGCCTTGCACCACCCGGATGAGTTTGGCTTGCCCATGCGGGTCTTTTTGCAGATGTAAGCCCCGAACAACACCCTGCTGAGAAACCACTTCATTGTCTTGGATAAAATCAACAGAAAGGCCGGTTTGTTCTGCAAAAACACCTTTTTGAAAACTCTCGACAAATTGCCCGCGCGAATCCGTATGCACCTTGGGCGTGAGCAACCAACTGCCTGCGATGGGTCCTGGCTTACTGTTCATCGATCCACTGTTTTAGATATTTGCTGTATTCTGCTTCTTTGTAGGTTGAGGCGAGTGCTTTGAGTTGGGGGAGATCGATAAAGCCTTGTTTATAAGCTGTCAGTTCAGGCGAGCCCACCAACACCCCTTGTCGACTTTGAATGGCTTCGACAAAGGCATGGGCTTTGGACAAGCTTTGTACGGTTCCAGTATCTAGCCAAGCGGTGCCTTGTTCCAAGATCGCAACACGCAGGCCGTCTTCTTTCCAATAGGCATTATGAATGTCTGTGATTTCAAGTTCGCCTCTTGCGCTCGGTTTGACTTGCTTTGACTTTTCAACCACAGTATGGTCAAAGAAATAAAGACCAGGAATCGCGAGGTTGGATTTAGGGTTTTTGGGTTTTTCTTCAATGGATTTTACGTTTCCCTTGGCATCGAGCTCCACGATCCCATAACGCTCAGGGTTTTGTACGTGCGTGCCAAAAATCAGACCCCCTGTAAAATCAGCAGATGGACTTTGCTTTTGAATGGCACTTCCGTAAAAGAGGTTGTCCCCTAAGATTAAAGCAACAGATTCTGTTCCAATAAAATCAGCTCCAATCAAAAAGGCTTCTGCTAGGCCGTTTGGTTTTGGCTGAACAGCATAGGAAAATGAACACCCCAACGAACTTCCGTCACCTAAAAGGTTAGTAAACGCATCTTGGTCTCTGGGCGTGGTGATAATCAACACTTCAGAAATCCCTAAAGAAAGTAATGTGGACAAGGGGTAGTACACCATCGGCTTGTCGTATACAGGTAACAGTTGTTTACTCACTGTTTTTGTCATCGGGTATAAACGTGAGCCCGTTCCACCAGCAAGGAGTATTCCTTTCATTTGTTATCTAAATAAGCGGTGATGGTTTTTTCAATTCCTTCGTCCCAATTTGTTTTTGGAGACCACCCCAATGTTGACTCCAGTTTGCTAGGGTTAATCGCATAGCGAAAGTCATGCCCTGGGCGGTCAGTCACAAAAGTAATCAACTTTTCGGCAGTGCCCAGATCTTGACCAACCCGACGATCATAAGCCCGACAAAGCGCTTTGGCCACCTCGAGGTTTGATTGTTCACAACGCCCTCCGACAAGGTAAGTTTCACCCAATTTACCGTGATGAAAAATGACATCCATTGCCGAAACATGATCTTACACGTATAGCCAGTCTCTCACATTTAATCCGTCTCCATAAATAGGAAGGGGTTGATTTTTTTGTAGACACGACAACAAGGTAGGAATCAATTTTTCAGTGTGTTGATCAGGACCATAGTTGTTGCTGCAATTGGAAATCACATAGGGCAAACCATAGGTCTCTCCATAAGCTCGCACCATATGGTCTGCACTTGCTTTTGAAGCTGCATAAGGAGATCGGGGCTGATAATGGCTTTGTTCCGTAAACACACCCTTTTTCCCCAAAGACCCATAGACCTCATCGGTGCTAATGTGATAGAACCGATGGTTGTTTCCTTTTTTCCAATGCAAACGACAGGCATTGAGCAGATTCATCGTGCCAACGATATTGGTTTCGGCAAAAGGCATTGGTCCTTCAATAGATCGATCAACATGTGACTCAGCGGCAAGATGAATAACCGCTTCAATGTGGTGCGTAGAAAATAAATTGTCAAGTAGAGATGAGTCATTGATGTTTCCCTCCACAAACTGATAATTTGCGGCATTGTTTACATCATCCAAACGCGACAAATCAGCAGCATAAGTCAGCGCATCCAGATTGATAAGAGTATAATCGGGATATCTTTTGACAAGATGTCGAACCAAATGAGAACCGATAAATCCCGCTCCACCTGTAACTAATATAGTCATACGCTCAATAGATAACGAAAGAGTTGCTTCAAAAGTACAAATCATTTTTTGAGCAGGTTATATGCAATTTTTTAATTTTGCCAGCGTTTAAACATTGAATAACACCAACCATACCCGATTTGGAATTTCTACTCAAACGGAGTTTTGACATATTCTTTGCCTTGACACTTCTGTTTTTGGTCATGTCATGGCTGGTTCCCGTATTGTGGATATTGAATCTTTTTGTCGGCGGAGGACCATTGTTTTTTAGCCATCAGCGTGAAGGGAAAGACCGCACATTGTTTTGGTGTTATAAGTTTAGAACGTTTCCCAAAAATGTCGTTCACCCAAAGCCAGGAGATTCGATAACCACGCCAATTCCTTGGTTGGGTACTTTGCTTCGCAATACAGGAATCGATGAACTTCCGCAAGTCTTGAATATCATAAAAGGGGAAATGTCTGTTGTTGGTCCCCGACCACATCTACCAGAATATAACGCCTTTTATCAGAATGTAGTCGGGCAAGAAGAAATGGATAAGCGTCACAACACCCGTCCAGGGCTGACAGGGCTAGCCCAAATCCGAGGATACCGCGGGGACACCCCCAACAGTGCTTCCATTTATAACCGAATCAATAGCGATATTGAATACATCCATAGGCAATCTTTCCTTTTAGATCTTGAAATTATTACCATTTCATTATGGATGCTGATCCGCGCCGCAGTTCGGCGAATTTTTAATTAGTCAACCGCCAATCTGCAAGCGACAAATTCCTATTTTTGCCAAAAACAAGCATGAAGGTACTTCTATTGGGAAGCGGTGGCCGGGAATACACATTCTGTCACCAACTGGCAAAAAGCCCACATCAACCACAATTGTTTATTGCACCTGGTAATGCAGGAACTGCACAGTTTGGCACAAATATCGACGTTTCCCCCACAGACTTTGAAGGGCTTAAACAAGCGGTGTTTGCTCACAAGATCGAAATGGTTATTGTTGGTCCAGAAGTCCCGCTGGTGGAAGGAGTAGTTGATTTTTTTGCTGCGGATCAAGAGCTATCACATATTCCTGTGATTGGACCGTCCAAGCAAGGGGCAGAGCTCGAAGGCAGTAAAGAGTTTGCCAAGGCCTTTATGCAACGTCATAATATTCCCACTGCTGCATATCAAAGTTTTACCAAAGACACCCTTTTGGAAGGTCTTGCCTATCTTGAAACCGTAACACCTCCCTATGTCCTGAAAGCCGATGGCTTGGCAGCTGGAAAGGGTGTGGTGATTCTCAACGACCTTGCCGAGGCCAAAGCGGAACTCACCGCCATGCTTGCAGATGCCAAGTTTGGAGAAGCCAGTCAGAAGGTGGTGATTGAAGAGTTTTTGGATGGGATTGAGTTGTCGTGCTTTGTGCTTACCGATGGTAAATCCTATAAAATACTGCCTATGGCCAAGGATTATAAACGTATCGGCGAAGGAGACACAGGACTCAATACAGGGGGCATGGGAGCCGTTTCACCGGTTCCATTTGCCGACGAGGCCTTTGTGCAAAAGATCAAAGAGCAGGTTGTCGCGCCAACCATGCAGGGACTCCAGCAGGACGGAATTCCCTATGTGGGCTTTGTCTTTATTGGGCTGATCAAAGTTGGAGAAAATCCCAAAGTAATCGAGTACAATGTGCGTATGGGTGACCCCGAGACCCAAGTGGTCTTACCGCGTATCCAAAACGATTTGTTTGAATTGCTACAAGCCACAGCCTCTGGAACGCTCGATAGTATAAAGCTGTCGATAGACAAGCGCTCTGTTTCTACCATCGTTGCGGTTTCAGGGGGTTACCCTGAAAGCTATAACAAAGGGAAGGCGATTCGTGGAATTGACCCAAATGATTTTGTGGTCCATGCGGGAACAGCAATGGTTGATGAGGAATTGGTTACGAGTGGTGGACGAGTCTTATCCGCAACGGGCGTTGGCGCTGATCACAACCAAGCCATCGCGCAGAGCTATCAGGCTTTAGCCAAGATTGATTTTGAAGGCATATACTACCGAAAAGATATCGGATTCGACTTATAGAAAGGAATGGGAAGTGGAGTCCGTATCCTCTTCGCCACTGTCGTTAAATTTTTTGAGCTGGCCAATCCAATAGGTCGTTGCGGCAAACCCAATCCCCAAAAACACCCAGTTGATGCCATTGGCTAAAAACCAACTTGTGAGTTCGAGTTCACGCAATAGATTGAGGGGGATAAATAAGATTTCTTGAAAGAGATAAGCAATCGCTTCGAAAAAGGCTTTCATTTTTTCAGTGTTTTGTGGGGACAAAAATAAGGCACCCATGGATTAGATACAACTCAGACCTAGTATATTTGATTAAAAATCAGATGATAAAGTACAATGACTAGAGTAAAAACTACAGTACTTTATAATTTATATTCTAATTAAATGGGCAAACCAAAACATTTGATAATTTTTCGTCTCTCAGTGATGAGAGATGTGGCGATGTTGGTACCTGTGCTGCGTTGTTTATACGCTCAAAACCAGAACATACAGATTACATTGGTTACACCAAAACGCTTTGTCCCTATTTTTAAGGAGTTCAACGAACTACAAATTATTTCGCCAGACTTTGTCGGAAAACACAAAGGGCTTAAAGGACTTTATCGCTTGTATAAAGAGCTCAAACAGATCAAACCGAATCGCATTGCCGATATCCATCATAACTTGCGCACTCGTATCCTCCGGTTGTTTTTTAGACTGTCTTTCACACGGGTGAAAGTGATTGACAAAGGCTATGCCGAGCGCAAGCGACTGACCCACCCGACCAAAAAAACGATGAAACCCCTCACTCCACAGCTCTACCGATATGTGGAAGTGTTTTCCCGTTTGGGCTTTGCACTCGATCTCGATAAGCACGAATTTCCAATCAAACCAGGCCTTCCAAAATCGAGTTTGCAGATTCACCTTCCAGCCGACAGAAAATGGATTGGGATTGCGCCCTTTGCTGCACACTCTGGCAAAATATACCCCCTCGACTTGATGCAAAAGGTAGTGGGTTATCTTCAACAGCAGCACACGGTCTTTCTGTTTGGTCATGGTCCCAAGGAAGCTGCCCAAATCCATGTTTGGGCCAAGGCTTATCCCCATGTGATTCCGCACGCTTTGGAGATGCCTTTTTCGGATCAGCTCGATTTGATTGCAAATCTCGATGCCATGATTTCGATGGACTCGGCCAATGGCCATTTGGCAGCCAATTTTGGGGTGCCAGTCATTACATTGTGGGGCATGACACATCCCTTTTTAGGATTTTCTGCGTTTGGACAAAACAACCACCTGCTTGTCGATCGAGAAAAATTCCCCAAAGTACCCACCTCGGCCTATGGCAAAACGGTACCCAAAGGCTATCGAGATGCCATGCGGACCATCACGCCAGAAGAGGTCATTGAAATGGTTTTGGAAAAGATCTAATTATACATCGTCAAAGTCAACGACCACAGGACCACTTACACAGCTTGCCTGACAGGTCAACACAAGGCCTTCAGCTACCTCGCCGTCGGAAAGAATCTGATTGCTGACCATACGGACCTCACCTTCTTTTACCCGCCCAATACAACTACCACAAACCCCGCCTTGGCAGGAGTAAGGGGGGTCGATACCAGCATCGATGGCAGCTTC
>CAXRDL010000085.1:0-3148 GCA_964229535.1 Flavobacteriaceae bacterium
GCATAAGGACGCATGGCTGTAATCGCGTCTTGTGCTTTTTTGAGTTTCGCTGCAGATACCATTTTCATGGCACTGGTGATTTGCATGGTCGAGGAGACCGATGCGATTCGACTGCGAATTTCCTTGAGGTTTGCCATGCTCTACGCTCTACTTAAGATTTGTAATTGGCTGCGACATCTGACGCTACTTTCGTGAGCGTGTCAATCACCTTATCGGTTAGCTTTCCTGCTTTGAGGTCGTCGAGCACCTTGCGATGCTTGGCATTGAGCAACTCGAGATATGCGCGCTCAAATTCTTTTACTTTCTCAACAGGAACTTCACGCAATAGGTTTTTCGATCCAGCATAAATAATCGCAACTTGATCTTCAACGGTAAAGGGATCGTTTTGCGCTTGCTTGAGGATTTCAACATTGCGTTTTCCTTTTTCAATCACATTGAGTGTGGCTGCATCAAGGTCAGAGCCGAATTTGGCAAAGGCCTCGAGTTCGCGGAACTGTGCTTGATCAAGTTTGAGTGTTCCTGCAACCTTTTTCATCGATTTGATCTGTGCAGAACCTCCTACTCGAGATACTGAAATTCCCACGTTGATCGCTGGGCGAACACCTGAGTTAAACAAGTCCGACTCCAAGAAGATCTGGCCGTCTGTAATCGATATCACATTGGTTGGGATATAAGCTGAAACGTCTCCCGCTTGGGTTTCGATAATCGGCAAAGCGGTCAATGAACCCCCACCTTTGACAATGGGCTTGAGCGACTCTGGAAGGTCGTTCATATTCTTGGCAATATCATCGTCGTTGATGACTTTGGCCGCACGCTCCAATAGGCGTGAGTGCAAATAGAAAACGTCCCCAGGGTAGGCCTCACGTCCTGGTGGGCGACGTAACAAGAGGGATACTTCGCGGTAGGCAACTGCTTGCTTTGACAAATCATCATAAATGATTAAAGCTGGACGACCTGTGTCTCTAAAATACTCCCCAATCGCTGCCCCTGCAAAAGGTGCATATACCTGCATCGGCGCTGGATCAGATGCGTTTGCAGCAACAATCGTTGTATATGCCAATGCGCCTTTGTCTTCTAAGACTTTGGCAATGGCAGCAACCGTCGATGCCTTTTGACCAATAGCTACATAAATACAGTAAACTGGCTCACCAGCGTCATAAAATTCTTTTTGATTCAGGATGGTATCGATACAAACGGTCGTTTTCCCCGTTTGACGGTCCCCAATGACCAACTCGCGTTGCCCTCTCCCGATTGGGATCATCGCATCAATCGACTTGATTCCTGTTTGGAGTGGTTCGTTTACTGGCTGACGGAAAATTACTCCTGGTGCTTTACGCTCAAGTGGCATTTCGTAAAGGTCTCCTGTCAAAGCACCTTTCCCGTCAATTGGGTTTCCAAGGGCATCGACAACACGTCCAACAACTCCTTCTCCAACATTGATGGAGGCAATGCGTTGTGTGCGTTTCACGGTGTCGCCCTCTTTTACGCCTTTTGATGGCCCCAAAAGTACCACCCCGACATTGTCCTCTTCCAAGTTGAGTACAATCCCTTCCAAGCCCGAGTCAAAAGAGACCAGCTCTCCATATTGGGCATTGGACAAGCCATAAACACGGGCAATCCCGTCTCCGACTTGAAGTACACTTCCGACTTCGTCTAGGGACACCCCTGAGTCAAAACCTGTTAATTGTTGCTTGATAATTGCGGATACTTCCGCTGCTTTTACATCTGCCATAGTCCTATGCTAATGCTTTTCGATTACTTAACTTATGTTCTAAGGATTGCAATTGGTTGGCAACACTCGCATCAAACTGCTGATCGCCCAAACGCAATATAAATCCCCCAATAATGTCTTGATCAACTGTACTGACCAACTCTACTTTTTTGTCGGTTAGCGTTTTGATTTTCTCCATCACCACTTTTTCAAGGGCTGGGGTCAGTGGTACAGCTGTTGTGACCTCTGCCTCTTGTTTGCCCTGTAACTCTTGATAGAGTTGTTTGTATTTAAGTGCCACCCCATCTAAATGATTGGCACGATTATTTTCGGCAACCAATGCCAAAAAGGTTTTGACAACTGGTGACACCTTACCAAATATGGCTTTGAGCGTATCTCCCTTTAGCTCAGCACTGATGACTGGGCTAGCCAAAACGGCCTTCAATTCTTGGCTGTTCTCCAAAGTCGTATAAACCGATTCCATGTCGTCCGCTACTTGGTCAACTGCTTGTTGCTCTTGTGCAGTTGCCAGTAGGGCTTTGGCATAACGAATCGCGACTCGAGATCCTTTCATTGGTTATAGATTTACGTCTTTGAGTAATTTTTCAACCAATTTGGTTTGCTTTTTGTCGTCTGACAAAGTCTCTTTGGTTACTTTTTCAGCAATTTCAATCGACAAAGAAGCCACTTGTTGCTTGAGCTCAGCTACAGCCGCTTGCTTTTCGCTTTCAATCGCCGCTTGTGCCTGGGTCATGATTTGAGCTGCTTGTGTTTTGGCTTCGTCTTTTGCATCATCGATCATTTTTTGCTTAATCTCTCTTGCTTCCTTGAGAAGTCCATCGCGCTCGGCGCGTGCTTCCTTCAGAATCCGCTCGTTATCGGCTTGCAAATTTTGCATCTCTGCACGTGCATCTTCAGCAGACTGAAGTGCACTTCGAATCCCCTCCTCACGATCATTGATCGCATTGAGAATTGGGTTCCAAGCAAATTTGCGCAACAACAAAAGAAGGCCAACAACGATAAGTGTCTGCCAAATAAACAGTCCAAAAGAGAATTCTCCCAATAGCTTTTCCATATCCTTAAGATTTAACCCGCAGTGGGCGGTGTGATTACACTACCCACTGCTGTTGGGTGTTGACTTATACTGCAAACAATGCTGCAAAACCGATTCCCTCGATAAGGGCAGCTGCAATCAACATTGCAGTTTGAATCTTTCCATAGGCCTCTGGCTGACGAGCGATCGCTTCCATAGCAGAACCACCGATACGGCCGATTCCCATTCCTACTCCGATAACTACTAGTCCTGCGCCTACAATTGCTGGAATTTCCATAATGATTATTGTTTTAAATATTAATAATGTTAATGTGCTTCTTCATGTTCTTCCACTGCAAATCCAAAATACAAAGCGGATAGCATTGTGAAAATATACGCTTGTA
>CAXRDL010000086.1:0-3042 GCA_964229535.1 Flavobacteriaceae bacterium
ATCCCGATCAAACCTTCCACCATTTTGGTCTTTAGCGTTGCCTTTGGAATCTCTGTTGATGACACCATTCATTTTTTGGTGAAATACCGACAAGAACTCCAAGCCAATAAATGGAAAATCAAAAAATCTGTGTATTTGGCCATTCGGGAAACTGGGGTGAGTATGTTTTACACCTCTATCGTTTTGTTTTTTGGGTTCTCGGTCTTTATGATTTCAAGCTCTGGCGGTACGGTTGCTTTGGGAGGATTGGTATCCGCAACCTTGCTCTTTGCGATGCTGGCCAACCTGATCCTTTTGCCGTCTCTCTTGCTCTCCCTAGAGGAAAGTATTGCCAATGAACGAACCCTAAAAGAACCCCGAATTGATATTCTCGCTGAGGATGAAGAAAGCTAAGTTGGGTGCTTATAAAATGAAGTATATTTGTAGCCGAAAATCGATTTCATGAACACACAGCGTATTCAATCCCTTTTTTCTGGTGCTCACGTGGGGCAATCCCTAACTCTTCAAGGATGGGTTCGCACCTTCCGCGCCAATCGTTTTATCGCCATCAATGACGGGTCAACGCTCAACAACCTGCAGTGTGTGGTTGATTTTGAACAAACCGATGAAGAGCTTCTCAAAAGAATTACCACTGGTGCTGCAGTGGAAATCGAAGGAACGCTTGTCGAAAGCCAGGGCAAAGGACAGCAATACGAAGTGCAAGTGAGCCGTATTGAAATCATTGGCTACTCCGATCCCGACCAATACCCCATTCAACCGAAAAAACACAGCTTTGAATTTTTGAGAGAGCATGCACACCTTCGTGTTCGGACTTCCACGTTTTCTGCTGTGATGCGAGTTCGCTCTGCCCTATCCTATGCCGTTCATGAATATTTCAGGAAAGAAGGATTTTATTATGTGCATACTCCAATTATCACGGGCAGTGATGCTGAGGGAGCAGGAGAGATGTTTCGTGTGAGTACCCTCGACCCCAAGCAAGCACCCCTAAACGAGTCTGGTGAAGTAGATTTCACACAGGACTTTTTTGGAAAGGAAACCAATCTGACGGTTTCTGGACAACTCGAAGCTGAGACCTATGCAATGGGTTTGGGCAAGGTATATACTTTTGGGCCTACGTTTCGAGCAGAAAACTCAAACACCTCACGGCACTTGGCTGAATTTTGGATGATCGAACCAGAAGTTGCCTTCTATAATCTTGACCAGAATATGGATTTGGCTGAAGATTTTATCAAATATGTACTTAGCTATGTATTGGATCAATGCCAAGACGACCTTGCCTTTTTGGATCAGCGTTTGGCAAATGAAGAAAAGACAAAACCACAAATCGAACGCCGACCAATGGGATTGCTCGAACAGATGCATTTTATTGTCGACAACCAATTTGTTCGTTTGTCCTATACCGAAGCGATCGATATTTTGCGAAACTCTAAACCCAATAAAAAGAAGAAATTCAAATTTCCTGTCGATCAGTGGGGAGTCGATTTACAAAGTGAACACGAACGTTACTTAGTCGAAAAACACTTTAGCAGCCCTGTGATTTTGTTTGACTATCCTGCCAATATCAAAGCGTTTTATATGCGACTCAATGAAGACGGAAAAACGGTACGTGCTATGGATGTACTGTTTCCAGGAATCGGCGAAATGGTGGGTGGTGCCCAGCGTGAAGAGCGTTTGGACGTTCTCCAAAAACGAATGGCAGAGATGGACATCGACGAAAAAGAACTCGATTGGTACTTGGATTTACGTCGCTTTGGAACTGCTCCTCATGCTGGATTTGGATTGGGCTTTGAACGTTTGGTCCAGTTTGCCACAGGCATGTCAAATATTCGTGATGTGATTCCTTATCCACGGACTCCTCAAAATGCTTCATTTTAGAAAACACCCATCTTCCAAGGTTTTTGTACCTTTCGATTAGTAACGTAAATCGTTGTCATGCTCAAACAACAGCTCAATCTCAAGCTATCTCAAAAACTATCTCCGCAGCAGATTCAATTAATGAAACTGATTCAGTTGCCTACGCTTTCTTTTGAGCAAAAACTTCATCGGGAACTTGAGGAAAATCCCGCGCTTGAAGCGGGAAAAGAGACTCTTGAAAGCGAAGATCTGGACAATTCCCAAGAAGAAGATCGCGAGCTTATAGAAACCGACGATATCAATATCGATGAGTATTTGAGTGATGATGAGATTCCTGCTTATCGTCTCCATGCAAACAATTACAGTCCAGACGATGACGAGAAGCAAGTCCCGTACGCTGCAGGGATTAGCTTTACCCAGTTTTTGATGGATCAAATGCGAACCTTTAGCATGAGTGAAACCGAGAGTCAAATCGCACGGTTTTTGGTTGGCAGCATCGATGAAACGGGATATATCCGAAGGAGTTTACTCGATATTGTGGACGACCTTGCCTTTACTGAAAATCTATATGTAGAGGAAGAGCAGGTACAAGACGTACTCGACAAAGTACAACAACTCGATCCGGCTGGAGTTGGCGCTTTGGACTTGCAAGATTGTCTAGCCATTCAATTGCAACGCAAGTCACAAACTCCTTCAATTGCACTTGCTTATGAAATTATTGTAGCACACTTTTCAGCTTTTTCTAAAAAGCACTTTGACAAATTGATGAAAGCTCTAATGATTGATGAAGGTCAACTCAAAGATGCCATTGCTGAAATCGAAAAGCTCAACCCCAAACCTGGTGCTTCCTATGCCTCTTCAACCAAAATCAATAGTCAAATTACGCCCGATTTTACGATTCGGATTTTGGATGGGGAATTACAACTCAGCTTAAACGGACGAAATGCTCCTGAACTGCATGTTTCGGCTTCCTATAGAAATATGATGGAGGGCTATAAAGAGTCCACTGTAAAAAGTAAAGCCCAACAAGAGGCGGTCTTGTTTATTAAACAAAAGCTCGATGCAGCCAAATGGTTTATCGATGCCGTAAAGCAACGAAATCACACCTTGTTTATTACCATGAATGCCATTATGGATTACCAAAAAGCGTATTTTTTGACTGGTGATGAGCAGAAAATTAAGCCGATG
>CAXRDL010000087.1:0-23236 GCA_964229535.1 Flavobacteriaceae bacterium
GGGGAGTGTACATCCGGGAGGTGGGATTCCCTTGTGTTTGCTTTCTGCCAAAATCGTTGCTAATCTAGTTAAAGACCAATGATACGTATTCTTATACCAAAAGAGCGCACCACACAAATCTCTGTGGGGATGATTTGGTTGTTTCATATCAGTGGTGCCTTTGGGATTTTGTATGGCAACAGAGAGTTCTTTTTACAAACCACGCCCATCAATTTGTTTTTTACCCTTGTGTTGTTGTTTGTCAACCTTAAAAATCCCGATCGTCGTACGGCATGGGCTGCGATTTTGGCTTTTAGCCTGGGGATGCTGGTTGAGATATTAGGCGTAAACTATGGGTTGATTTTTGGGTCGTATTCCTATGGCGAAAATCTTGGTGTCAAAATTTTAGGTGTTCCCATTCTAATTGGCGCCAATTGGGTGATGCTGAGTTTTATCACAGGAGCAATTGGAGAAGCCATATGGAAAAACAATAAAATCTTTGCTGCCATCTCTGGTGCAGTTCTAATGGTTCTTATCGATTTGGTAATTGAGCCCGTAGCGCCCATTTTCGATTATTGGACGTTTACAGAACATGTAGCACCCCTGTCAAATTATATCGGATGGTTTTTGGTTGCTTTGCCCATTCAGTTGGGGGTACAGTATTGGATTCGCGAAAAAGAATACACCTTTTCAGCACATCTTGTGCTGGTTCACTTTTTATTTTTTGGGGTATTTGCCCTGCAATAGCCCCGTAGTTCAACGGATAGAATAGAAGTTTCCTAAACTTTAGATCCAGGTTCGATTCCTGGCGGGGCTACTGTTCACTCTGACAGTGCTATGCAGCGCGGAATGTTGAAAATATCAATTGTTATGCTGTTAGCAATGGTGTTCTATTCAACTACGATTCTGTGAAAAGAGTGTTGTCCTTCTCGATAGACTTTAATCAAATATAAACCACTTGCGAGTTCATCCACTTGGAGACGATCATCGGAATTAGCGTCTTTAATTTTGACTCCGCTTATGGTATAGAGTTCCAATTTATCAATACTTCCTTGGCTGACCGAAACAAACACCTCTTTGTCAGCAGGGTTGGGATAAATAAACACCTTATTTGTTGGAGATATTGGATCACTGCTTAAAGCACAATTTTCTCCCACTTGGTATGAGAAGTATTTGGTCACTGCAAGTCCTCCGGCAAAGGCAAATTTACATGCATAAGAAATCGTTTCACCAACTGTAAAATCATTCACAGTAACACTAAACGAGTTTGCTGAACCACTCATCGGCGTTTCCGAAAATGGAGACTCTCGCCATAAATAAGCAACAACACCTGACTTATCTGTATCTAATAATTCAAAAGTAAAAGTTACGCTAGTTCCGTTTGTGACAAACGAATAGGTATATCCTATGGAAAAAGAACCATCACTTGCCTCAGTTTCTGTTCCTGAACAGCTGGTATTGGCATCTGCGATAGTTGTGGCTTGAACGGAAATGGGATTGTTGCTAGCAGTATTTTGACTGATGTCTTTGGCAGAAATTGAAAAATCATAAGTCGTTTCGGGAGAAAGACCACTGATTACGAGTGAGGTTTGAGATCCAGAGCTCCCAGTGGTGTTTGTTTGTTCTTGGCCATAGGCCACATCATAGATCACCGTTCCAGAATTATCATCCGCTTGTAAAAGGAGTTCAACAGTTCGTGCGCCAATGGTTCCCACACTAGCTGTAAAGTTTGTAGGCCCTTCTGTATCGCTATTGCTTCCGTTGCAGTTATTTCCTACTGTATACGTCATGTCATTTGTTACAGAAAGTCCACCAGCATAGGCAAATTTGACTGCATAGGTGATGCTTTGTCCTGTGTTCAATCCGCCGATTGTTTTTGTAAAGGTTGTACCACTCACATGATCCATTTGTGTTTCTTGAAAATCGGGGACTCTTCTCCACAGGTATGCCACCACTCCTGTTTTGTCTGTATCAAGGAGTTCGATTATAAAAGTTAC
This sequence comes from Flavobacteriaceae bacterium, assembly GCA_964229535.1. Classification (GTDB taxonomy): domain Bacteria; phylum Bacteroidota; class Bacteroidia; order Flavobacteriales; family Flavobacteriaceae; genus UBA724. Next base: position 1,977 of record CAXRDL010000087.1, read on the forward strand.
ATTGTTTCCAACGGTTTCAAAAGTCATTTCATAACCAACAGAAAACGAACCCTCAGCGGCTTGGTTGTCAGTAATCACACAGGAAACAACTTCGTTAACACTGATAGCTACTGCTTGTGAAGTTGAGGTGCCCCCAACGTCATCAGTTGCTTTAGCTGTGATTTGATAGTTTCCAGCTGCAACATTGGTCCAAGAAAATTTAAATGGTTCAGTCGAGTCTTCTCCAATTTTTGTGTCTCCAGCAAAAAACTCAACCAACGAAACTGTACCATCCAAATCAGATGCTTGTGCTGTGATGTCTACAGTATCCCCTTCTGCAAAAGAAGCACCGTCGGTAGGAGAAGTAATCGAAACCGATGGATTTGAATTTCCAGATTCCGATACGATGATTTTCATCTCATCACTAGAAGAATAGGTACCATCAGAAACAGTCAGAATACATTTATAAACACCAATAGCGAGGTTTGATACTTCAGGTGTAGCACTGGAGGTAGTTGAAAAAGTCAATGGCGTTGGACCGTAAACTTGTGACCAAGTATAGGTGACGGTTTTTCCTGTGGGCTCATAAGTACCAGAGCCATCTAATGAAACAGTACTGCTAGACAAGGTCGCCGACACATTGGATCCAGCATCCGCAACAGGGGGGTCAAAACCTAAATCTCCTGTTCGTGTGAATGTCATTCTCCCTAAGTTAAACTCTCCTTGGTTTATTGCGACGCGTAAAATTTGTTCTCCACCTGTAAGTGGAATCTCCGTTATGGTTTTGGAGGTCCAAGTACCCCAATCATTTGTTGTTGGGAATGAAATTGGATCGCTCACACTTTCTCCGTCTAATTTGAACTGCATAGGCCCCCCACCATTGGGATTACCAGATGCATAGCGAAGTTCTATCGAGTACATTCCTGGATTTTGAACATTGACAGTATATTCTAACCATTCTCCAGCAGTAGTCCAACCAATAATCGCGCCTTCGTTGTTATCTAAAACAGTATCTACATATTCATCTGTCCTGGTGTCTCCGTCATTATTTTGAGAGCTGTCGTAATAGGCAATATTTTGACCAACGCCCGCCTCGTATGAATCGAAATGACCCGCTTCGATTGTTCCGGGTATGATATGTACAGAGGCATAGGGAATTTGCTCCCCAACTTGAATAGAGATATTATTGGACAAGCCGAATTCTGCTCCGACATAAACTTTTGCATACATCCCATGAATTCCCAGCCCAAGGTTGGTGGCTTGCGCTTCAAACGGAGCACTCGTATCAGAACTTATCAATGTTGTTCCGTCATAAAATTCAACTCTATCGATATTTGTGCTGGTCGTATCATATGTTAAACGAACACTTCCGCCGACATAGGCCTGATCAAAATCTGAACACAGAGATCCAGAAATATCAAGATCACGACTGGTGGTCAGCTTATTTGCGGATGCTTCTAACACATAACCATCAGAAAAGCTAACCGAAATCGCATTATTACTATAGTTATGAGCGGTGTAGGTAGTCGTTCCAGAATCGTCTGTAAAGGCAACAGCAAGTGGATGATTGGATGTGATAGATGCATCAACAGACCCTATGGCGTTCATGGCATGTAACCAATGATAGGTTTGTGCATCAGAAATGCCAAATTTTAAATTTCGATCAGGATAACTATCATACAGATCGATTGCAGCTTGGGCATCGGTAAGTGATAGAAATTTCCAATAGGTATCATGCCACAGATTTAGATTTTCCTCGTTGCTTAAAATCCCTGTTTTTGAGGCCATTTCTGTCCATAATTCACTTGCATAAGTTTGGTTGTGACCGAGGTACAAAGAGCCGCCATGGATTGGATATAACTCAATGCCATAAGATGCAGCGACACCACCACCCCAAAATGTCTGAAAATCATAGTCATTCCCCCAGAGTCGTGAAACTACCATTTCACCATAGTTTTCAAAAACTCGATCATACATATCAAACCAATAATCTTCTACAGCTGATTGTTCAGTCGTATAGATATAGATTCCTAAATCTCGAATCGCATCGTTGGCAGTTACACTTCCCCAGTGAATTAGTGAGGTTGCAAATTGCATACTTTCAGATGTGGATTCCTGATCATTTCCTTGGGGGAAAGTCGCAAATCCATTTGCCCAGCTATGCCCTGCATAGGGGCTAAAATTTCGTAAAAATGGAAATAAGGGATCGTTTCGATCAGATGAGGCAGCATCGCGAATGAGTAAGTTCACCATTGCCCCCCAGTCATCTGCCCATCCTGGCTCAAATTGCTCAACAAATGCAGCAGCATGAATAAAATATCCCCAATGAAAGTGGTGATCATTTAAATTTGAATCTTGTCCATGGCCAGCTGGATATCCCAGAAGGGCTGTCCAGTTATTTTGATAATAAAATAGAAAAGAGACCTCTCCAGTTTCATAAGACAACCAATCTTCCAACCGCTCTTTGATGGTTGTGTGAATTTTTTGAAGCGCATCACTATCGCCCATTTGATCAGCAATACGCGCGGTCTGAATTAGCCGATTCATCGCCTGACCTTCATTATAAGAGTCTGTATATGATGACAATGCATCGTTTTCAATCAGTTCTATTTTTTGATTGAGACTAGTGGGGTCAAAGCCTGAGCTATAATTTGCTAAATATGGTAGGGTGGGTAGAACTCCCTTAAAAGTGTGGGATACTTTAAAATGATTGCCATCAAGCATTTTAAGCTCTCCACGAATCGATTGGTAACTTTGTTCGGATGGTGTAGGCGAGCTAGAATCTAGATTTGCCCATTGATGTGGCAATAGTCCCATTAGGACATTGGTTTCTGTACCTTCTTTTATACTGGTGCTAACTGTAAAATCAGTCGTCATCTTGGAAGTTTCGGAATTGTAGTTCCAAGAGGTTGTTGTGGTTGTCGGAAAAACATAGGCGTATTTTTTATAAGCTTCTGCGGTAGCGCTAACATCTGTTGTGCTTTGTGGAAGCATTGCCATTGACCAATAGTTTTTTCCATTTAGAGAAGATGTATATGTATCGCCTGAAACAGTCCAGGTACTGCCACTTGGTGCATAAACAACGAAATCAGCACCATTGCTAGCATTTTCAACAATGAGTAGCTCATTTGAAATGGTTGCATTTCCACTATTGACAGTGATTTGGGCAGTAGAAGACGAATTCTTTTTAAAATATACAAAGGGCATACCAATTCCTGAGGTTGCCTCAAAATCTCGAGCACCGTCATTCCAATTCATAGTAACGGTCCAGTCTGAATAATCTGAAACCGTCGTGTTTGAAGAGTTTAGTCCAGTAAGACCAACTTGAATCGCCTGATTATCTCCAATTACATTTCTGGGGATATAGGTAACAATGAGACCATTATTTGTCGTCTTCATTGTCATGGGATAATTGAAGAGATTATCCGCATGGTTTTCTTTAAGTAATTTCGACCACCAATCATTTGTAGGTACAGGTTTTCCTATGGCATTTTTAGAAAGTTGAGGGCTTCCGCTAGGAAAATTATTAAAAGGACCATTTGCACCTGGGTAAGCTGTTGTGTAGCTTCCAGAACCAATAGTGGTTTGTGCAAAAGTAAGAGTCCCAATTAAGGATACGACTGCAAATATGATTTTGATCAATTTCATGCAAAGATTTGTTATTTAAGTACTAAACCTATTAAAAGTACTCCGAATTCTAAGATTTTAGGAATATTTTACTGCTATTGCAGTGAATATAAATTTATAATCCATTTGTTATCAGACCACTAACCTATCTGTGTAGAGGTTTTGTAGTATATATAAAAGTAATTTGTATAGGCATTATTTCATTTATCTAATTATCAATTACGTAATATTGACCAATCAAAATTATAAATATGAAAAAATTATACACACTTTTATTATTAATTCCATTAAGCTTGACAGCGCAAATGCCAACTGAGTTATTAACAGATGGAGACTTTGAAGCTAACAACGCTAGTGGAGTTTGGACAACAAACCCTGAGATTCGCTTTGAAAATAATAACTATTTTTTCTTTGCAAATGTAGCTTCTGCTGGTAATCCTTGGGATGTAAATCTTTCTCAGGCTGTTACTCTGACGCAGGGAAGTACATACACCCTTTCGTTTGAAGCTTCTACTGGAGAGGGAAATACTCGAACAATGATAGCGGGTATCGGACAAAGTGCAGGTGACTATGCAAGCGCAACTGAAACAATCTCTTTAACGAATACTAATACTACCTTTACGCATGATTTTGTTGCAGGTTTTGCAGGTCCTCACCGTGTGTTATTCGACATGGGTGCTGACACGGGAATTGTAGTTATTGACAATGTTTCGTTGATAGAAAAAGATGTTAGTGGTGGTACAGGTGCGGAAAATAATTTACTTTTAGAGGACTTTGATGGTAGCCCAAATACAGAGGCTTTTGAAGGACTAACTAGTGCTACCATAGAGGCTGATCCGGCCGCTGGAGGAACATATGGTAATTCATTAAAGTTAGTCACCAATACAGGTGGAAATCTCTGGCAAGGAGCTACAATTTATTTTGCAGCTGGAAGCTATGCAAATATTTCAACGAATAAAACCATTGCAGTAGATGTATATGCCACGTCAGCTACAAGTATTATGGCTAAGGTTGAAGATGAAGGAAAATTTGGCTCCCCTGCTGCTGCTAATACACAAAACCATACTGGATCAGGTTGGGAAACATTAATATTCACATTTACTACAGGATCAGATGGTTCTGCCGTTGCAAATGGGACATATATTAAAGTTGCAATATTTCCAAATAGAAAAGCAGATGATTCTGGCTGGAATGACCCTGTTGTAGATCAAACCATTTACATTGATAACATCAAATCAACAGAAGCAGCACCACAACACCAAAATGGGCTCCAAGACGGAGATGAGACAGGTGTAGATTGTGGCGGTGCTGTAGCACCAGCATGTCCTGTAGTAGTTACTGGCCCCACTGATGCTCCAACTACGCCTCCAGTAAGAGATGCAGCGGATGTGATTTCTGTTTATGGAGAGGCATATGGAACAGCTATTGGTCTAAACAATACAACTTGGGATAAATCCACTTTTGCAGACGAAACCATAGCTGGTAACGTTGTTTTGAAAGTTGAACTTTCTGGTGGAGATTTTATTGGTGCAGATTTAGGCCAAACAATTGACGCAACTAATATGACTCATTTCCATATTGATTATTGGTTAGCCGGGGATCTTTTGACGGGGCAAACAATGAACACAAAATGGTCAAACCATTCTGGTGGGAATGGCGAAACGTCAAGTTTTCAAGATTATAACGCTGCGCCAGAAGTTGGGTCATGGAAATCTAGGGATATTGATATCTCCACACTAACTGACACTTCGCGAGATGAATTGGCTCAGCTTATTATATCTCTCGCCGCCGCGGGTGGAACTTATCCTTCTACAATTTATATTGATAACGTTTATTTCTACAAAGAAGCAACTGCTTCTATTAATGATATAGAAATCAATGTAAATGTTTACCCCAACCCTGTTAAAGATATTTTAAATGTCATCTCTGCTGAGTCAATTGATGTAGTTAGAATCTTTGATCTTACTGGGAGAGTTGTAAAACAAGCAACTCCTAACAAAGCAAACTTCGATTTGGATGTTGCTGATCTTTCAAATGGAGTTTACCTTGTAAAACTTAATGCTGGTAATAAAGAAGTTACTACTAAGCTCATTAAGTAATAATTATTTCTAACAAACAAACCTTTATAAACCCACCAGTAATGGTGGGTTTATTATTTTTACACCAAATTAAATTGAAATGATAAAATCGGTTTTCATTCTTTCGGTTTTACTCTCACAAAGCATTTTCTTTTTAAATCATATTGTTGATGAGGTTTCTGTTGGAAACACTGTTCTTTCCCAAACTCAAAATTGTGCTAAAGAAGCAGATAATGGGGATTACCGGTATGAGATTTCAAGCGACCTCAACAATCCAACGATTACCTTTATTCCACTAGATGGAAACGCTGGCACCCCAACATGTATCCTCTACTATGGAACTGGAACAGGAACATATCCTGGATATACGATAACCCCAAATGTTCCCTATCAAATTAATGCCTCACAAGGCGCTCAAATCAATTTTTATTTTACGTATTCATATAATGGAGGAGAACGAAACAACTCAAACAACCCATATAGCTTTACTGTGGGGGAATGTGCAAGCTCAGATGCAACGGATGATGCCACTCTATCTTCAATATCTATAAATAACACTGCTCTGTCTGGATTTTCTGCTCAAACAACCTCATATTCATATAGCTTGCCGATTGGAGAAACCAATGTGCCAACAGTTACTGCATCAACATCAAATGCGAATGCCAGTTTTTCCATAAATGATGCATCTTCAATTCCAGGAACAACAACCATAATCGTTGTTTCAGAAGACAACACCCAAACAAAAACATATTCAATTGCATTCCAACAGAGTAGCTATGCACTGGTATGGTCAGATGAGTTTGATGATGATGGTACGACTTATATTTCTGGAGTTGACAACCCAATTGATGATTCAAAATGGTTTCACCAAACCAAGTTGCCAAATGGCTGGAGTTGGTATAATAATGAACTCCAACATTATACAAATCGTATTGAGAATTCCTATGTTTCAGACGGAACCTTAAAGATTGTTGCAAAAAAAGAAGTTTTTTCAGACCAAGGACATACAAAGGATTACACCTCGGCAAGGTTAAACTCAAAGTTTGCCTTTACCTATGGGGTAGTAGAGATTAGAGCAAAGCTACCTACAGGCGTTGGCACCTGGCCCGCCATTTGGACTTTGGGCAAAAACATCAATGAAAACGGAGCTTACTGGCAACAACAAGGGCACGGCTCGGTTTTATGGCCAGCTTGCGGGGAGATTGATATTATGGAACATTGGGGCAGCAATCAAAACTTTATCCAAAGCGCGATGCATACCCCCTCATCTCATGGCGCTACTGTCAACCATGGAGGCAGAACGATATCGACAGTTTCCTCACAGTTCCATGTCTATAAACTTGAATGGACAGCAAATAAAATGACTTTTTCAGTAGATGATTATGTGCACTATATCTATAATCCGCCAGTAAAAGACGCAAGTACATGGCCGTTTAACAAAGATCAGTACCTATTACTGAATGTTGCCATACAGTCATCCATCGCATCGGGCTTTACATCTTCAGCCATGGAAATTGATTATATCAGAGTCTATCAATAAAACAACAAATGACCAAAAAAACACTCTTTATCGCTTTTGTTGTTTCTCTGGGTGGTTTTCTATTTGGGTTTGATGCAGGCATAATTTCTGGCGTGATGTCTTATGTAGGCCCCCAGTTTGATCTTAATGATGCACAGACAGGATGGGTTGTTAGTTCACCCTCTTTTGCTGCCATGATTGCCATGCTGATTGCGGGTCGTTTAAGTGATCGACTCGGTCGAAAAAAAATATTACTCCTTGTGGCATTCCTATATGCCCTTTCCTCAATAACTTCTGCCTATGCCATTTCATTTGAGACCTTATATCTTTCTCGTATGGTCGGTGGTTTGGCTTTTGGGGCAGCTCTTATTTTGGCACCGACATATATTGCTGAAATTTCAACTGCTGAAAATCGAGGTAAACTCGTTTCCATTCAGCAACTCAATATCGTATTGGGTTTTTTTGCTGCTTTTTTGAGTAATTATTATTTCAACCAATTCAACGTATTGGGGAGTCAAACTCTAAATGACGAAAATGTTTGGCGGTGGATGTTGGGCGTAGAATTTTTTCCTGCAATCCTGTATTTTGGCCTTTTATTTTTTGTACCAAAAAGCCCACGTTGGCTCTACACACAAAACCAATCTGATTTAGCCAAAGAGATCCTTGATAAAATTCACGGAGCAACCCAAGCAGAGGTTGAGATCCAATCAATAGAAACGAATATAAAAGAGAGTGAAAATGTAAAAACAGTTTCTATTCGAGAACTTCTTAACCCCGCAGTCCGATTCATCATGCTTGTGGGAATCACCTTGGGGATCCTTCAGCAAGTAACAGGAATTAATGCCATTTATTTTTATGCCACTTCTATATTTAAACAAACGGGTATCGGGACAGACGCTGCTTTTTCTTCAGGAGTGTTGCTGAGTTTTACCACGGTTGTGTTTACACTCCTTGCCATCTACTTGATTGATCGCATGGGAAGACGACCGCTTTTACTTGTTGGTATGTCAGGAATTGCAGTGAGCTTGTTGTTGTGCGCTTACAGTTTCAATCAAGCAACTTATGAACTCTCAGCTGCTGAAATCAACTCCTTTGACAATATTGATATTTATAAGTTGGCAGAATTTCAAGATATCACTTATGATAGTGATGTAGCCTTTAAAAACGACATCAAAGCCGCTATTGGAAACCAAGTATATGCGCTCAACGAAGGGGTTATTTTGGAAGCTGCGATTGAAATGAATGCAACCCTTGTTCTCATTGGGATTCTCGGGTTTATCGCCTGCTTTGCGTTTTCACTTGGGCCAGTGATGTGGGTGATGCTTTCCGAAATTTTTCCAAATCGCTATCGCGGTTTAGCAATTGGCGTGATTGGCTTTATCAACTCTTTTTCCAGTTGGTTGATTCAACAAATTTTCCCTTGGGAAATTTCAAATTTAGGAAGCGCATTGACTTTCTTTATCTATGGGCTAATTGCTACAGTAGGGGTGTTGTTGTTTATCAAAATCCTTCCTGAAACAAAAGGAAAGTCACTTGAAGAAATTGAAACTGAATTGATAAAATAACCAAAGAATAAAAAATAACAAAGTATCGTATACATGTACATCGGACAAAATTTAAGACAGACAAATCCACTTGAACCAGAAGGTGAGTTGATAAAAATAGAAGGAGACTGGTTTTTTAAGATAAGTAACGTTGACAATATGCCACCATTTTTTATGAGCATTGTCAGTGACGCAAATCACTGGATGTTTATTGGAAGTAATGGCGGTCTTTCAGCAGGAAGAAAAGATTGTAATCAAGCACTATTTCCTTACTACACAGTCGATAAAATTTTAGAGACTTCTGAAGCCACTGGGAGTAAAACAATTTTACGAGTTGAAGAAGGGGGAAAATCTCTATTGTGGGAACCCTTTTCGGTACGCACCGACGCGGTTTATAATACCGAAACAAATTTGTATAAAAGTGAATTTGGAAATGTTGTGATTTTTGAGCAAATCAATCACGACTTAGGACTTTCATTCAAATACCAATGGAGCTCGAGCAATCGATTTGGGTTTGTCCGCCGTGCTACATTGAGCAACCTTACCAAAACCAAAAAGGTCGTTCACCTCTTAGATGGGATTCAAAATCTGGTTCCTTATGGAGTTGAAGCCGATTTACAGAACAGCAAGAGTAACCTTGTTGACGCTTATAAGAAAAGTGAGTTGGAGAAAGAATACGCCTTGGGAATCTATGCACTAAGCGCGATTATCGTTGATCGTGCCGAACCAAGTGAGGCACTCAAAGCCACGACAGTTTGGTCTTCGGGGCTGAGTACCCCAACATATTTATTATCTTCTTTTCAGCTCGAGGCATTTCGCCATGGGCAAAGCCCCGCAGAAGAGTTGGAAAACAAAGGGGAAAAAGGAGCTTATTTTCTAGTTGACACAATCACTCTTGAAGGGAATCAAGCCAGTACCTGGCATATTGTAGCGGATGTAAATCAATCGATGATTGGCATTCGGTCTTTAACGCAAGCCATGGCTCAGGGCGATATCATAGAACAAGTTGATAAAGATATCCAGGAAGGTACAAATAAGCTCATTCAACTGTGCGCAGCAGCGGACGGTGTACAGCTTACCAATGACAAGCGAACCATTATGCGTCACTTCTCAAACACCATGTTTAACATCATGCGTGGGGGAATTTTTGATGACAATTACCAAATTGAAAAAGCGGATTTCCTTCCCTATCTCCGACAAGCGAATAAATTGGAATTCGAAAAATTTCAAGATCAACTCAATCAATGGGATGATCTGTTTTCACTGGAGCAATTGGCAACCAATATTAGCTCAATTCCCTCCGTGCCAATCAAACGATTGGCCACAGAATACTTGCCTCTCAAATTTAGTCGTCGTCATGGCGATCCGAGTCGTCCATGGAACTGGTTTTCGATCAATACCCAAAATGAAAATGACGGTTCAAAAATTCTAGATTACCAAGGTAACTGGCGTGATATTTTCCAAAACTGGGAGGCGCTTGCTCATGCCTATCCATCCTTTATTGAAGGGATGATCTTTAGATTTCTCAACGCGTCAACCTTTGACGGATACAACCCATATCGGGTTACCAAAGACGGGTTTGATTGGGAAATTATCGAACCTCATGATCCTTGGTCTTATATCGGGTATTGGGGAGATCATCAAATCATTTACTTGTTGAAGTTTTTGGAATTTATCCAAAAACACTACCCTGGAAAGCTATCAAATAGTTTGACGGAAAACCATTTTGTTTACGCCCATGTTCCTTATATCATCAAATCCTATCATGAGATTGTCAAGGATCCAAAAGATACCATTGTTTTTGATGAAGAGTTACACAATCAAATTGATCAACAAAAAGAAATTTTGGGTGCTGATGGTGCTTTACTCAAAACGCCAAGTGGTGAGGTGTATCACGTCAACATGCTTGAAAAATTGTTGGCAACCATCCTTGCGAAAATGTCAAATTTTGTTCCTGAAGCAGGAATTTGGCTTAACACCCAGCGACCTGAATGGAACGATGCCAACAATGCGCTAGTTGGCAATGGAACATCGATGGTTACCCTATACTATATGCGGCGTTTCTTTTCGTTTTTTGATAATTTGATCGATAGTGTTGATTTTACTACTTCTGCAGTATCCGTGGAGCTGTATGATTTTTTCAATGAAATTTCTAAGGAACTCGTAAAACATGAGAGCTTACTTACCAATAAGATTGGTGATCAAGAACGTCAATCGTTTGTAGATGCACTAGGGCAAGCGGGAAGTAGCTATCGAAATCAGATTTATAACAATGGGTTTTCTTCAAAAACAGCAGACATCTCTACAGCCGATCTCAAGGCGTTTATCCGTGTTAGCTTGTCCTTTATCGACCATTCAATAGATGCAAACAAACGAGAAGATGGTTTGTACCATGCCTACAATCTAATCACATTTGAAGACCAAGGCGGCGTTTCTATTTCCTATCTCGACGAAATGCTTGAAGGACAAGTTGCGGTTTTAAGTTCTGGTTATTTAAGCCCAGAACAGGTTGACGAGGTGCTTAATCAAATGCGCAAAAGCAAGCTTTATAGAGAGGATCAAAACAGCTATATTTTGTATCCCAATAAAGACTTACCTCGCTTTTTTGAGAAAAACAATGTGCCTAAAGAGGCTGTTGATAGCTCTCCACTTTTGAAAGCACTTATTGCTGAAGATAATAAGCAGATCATTCAAAAAGATTCCGATGGGGTCTATCACTTTAATGGAAATTTTAGAAACGCTTATAGTTTACAAACTGCAATTTCTGAACTGCCAGCTCAATACAATAGCATGGTTGCAGCAGAAAAAGATAAGTTAATTCACCTGTTAGAAGATTTGTTTGACCATAAATCATTTACCGGTCGGTCAGGGACATTTTTTGGCTTTGAAGGGTTAGGATCGATTTACTGGCACATGGTGTCCAAATTGGCATTGGCTATTCAAGAGGTCCTTTGGCAATCGATTCACAAGCAGTCTGAGTCCAAAGTCACTGAGTCGCTACGAAAACATTACTATGCGGTTGTTGATGGAATTGGTGCGCATAAAACGCCAAAAGCATACGGTGCATTTCCGACAGACCCATATTCTCACACCCCTGCTGGCCGAGGCGCACAACAGCCAGGAATGACAGGTCAGGTCAAAGAAGATATTTTATGTCGTTGGGGAGAGTTTGGCGTATATGCACAAGGAGGCAAGCTCTTTTTTGACCCCTCAATTGTTCGAATAGAGGAGTACTTAGAAGAACAAAAGGAATTTAGGTTTTACAACGTAGAAAATAAAAAGCAAACACTCACCATTCCAAAGCAAGCACTCTGTTTCACCTATTGTCAAGTTCCAATTGTATATCATAAGGAGTCGAATTCTAATGGGATTGAACTTGTTCTATCCAACGGAGAAAAAAATAAGATTGACCAATATCACCTCGATGCAGTTGATGCAGCCAATCTCTTTAGTCGAAATGGAAAAATCTCTCATATTCATATTTATTTTTCATGAATCAATTTCCGACAGTCCGACTGATTGCCACGCTGATGACAAGTGCTTTTGTTCTTATGACGAGTTGTTCGCATTCACCAGAGGGTAGCCCAACAGCAGCGGATATTTTAGGAAATCCAAACTATCAAGCCATTTCTTATGGAGGTTATCGTACAACATCTCGTGATACCGTACCGAGTGTTGATCAAATCAAGGATGATATGCGAATCTTATCTGCGATGGATGTCAAAATATTGCGCACGTACAACACTGAGTTGGCAGAATTACCAAATCTACTACAAGCGATTTCAGAGCTGAAACAAGAGGACTCATCATTTGAGATGTATTTGATGGTTGGCGCTTGGATCAATTGCAAAGATGCTTTTACAGACAATCCAGATCATACGCAAGAAGATGAGGTATACAATGAAGACGAAGTACAACGGGCCGTTCAATACTCACAACAATATCCAGATATCATTAAAATGATTGCGGTTGGAAATGAAGCCATGGTTCATTGGGCCGCAAACTATTTTGTACCACCTTCTGTGATTTTAAAGTGGGTTAACTATCTACAAGACCTCAAAACCAAGGGGGATCTTCCCAGTGATTTGTGGATTACTAGCTCTGACAATTTTGCCTCATGGGGTGGTGGTGATGCAGCATATCACAATGAGGATTTGGATAATCTTATCAAAGCAGTAGATTATGTTTCTGTTCATACATACCCATTTCATGATACGCATTACAACAAAGAATTTTGGGAAGTTAGCCAACAAAACAGCCAAAACAAGGTAATAGATGAATTGATTGATGATGCCATGAAACTTGCTCGGGACTATGCGATTTCTCAATTTACGAGAGTTAAGGATTACGTTTCCGATTTAGGATTAATCAACAAGCAAGTTCATATTGGAGAGACTGGATGGGCAACGGTTTCTAGCGGTTTTTATGGGCGTAATGGTTCGCAAGCAGCCGACGAGTTCAAGCAAGCACTCTACTACAACCACATGCGCGAATGGACTTCAAAAAATAACATCTCTTGCTTTTTCTTTGAAGCTTTTGATGAAAAATGGAAAGACGCAACAAATAGCCAAGGATCTGAAAATCATTTTGGGTTGTTTACAGTTGATGGAAAAGCAAAGTATGCCTTGTGGAATTCAGTTGATAGAGGTATTTTTTCTGGATTGACACGAAATGGAAACACGATTCAAAAAACTTTCAATGGGAGTAAGGAAAGTCTGTTGGGTTCTGTCTTGCCTCCTTTAACACGTAAAACCGATATAAACAAATAGATTATGTATTATAAAACTTTTTTCTTAATGATTCTTTTTACAGCGATATCATGTAATTCAATAAACCCCGAAGTACAAGTTTATGAAACCTCTGAAAGTGGCAATCAATTAAGCTTGCAAACAACATTCGAACTTGATTCAGAGGCATCAACAATCGAGATTAATTCAAAAAAAGAACTTCAAACCATTACAGGCTTTGGAGGAGCCTTTACCGAATCTTCGGCTTATTTACTGAACAAGATGAGTGAAGAAAAACGCAATGAAATTATAGCAGCTTATTTTGCGAAAGATGGTGCTCGTTATTCACTTGCGCGTACCCACATGAACTCATGTGACTTTTCATTAAATAATTACTCCTACACGCCTGTGGCGGGAGATAAAAATTTGGATCACTTTTCGATAGATGAGGATAAAGACGATATTATTCCCATGATAAAGGATGCGATGGCGATTTCAGAGGATGGGTTTAAACTTTTTTCTTCGCCTTGGACTGCATCTCCATGGATGAAAGACAACAACAGTTGGGTAGGTGGAAAGCTATTGCCAGAGTATTATGACACTTGGGCTTTGTTCTTTTCAAAATATGTTGATGCCTACAAGGCAGAAGGAATTGACATTTGGGGATTTACTGTCGAAAATGAACCACACGGGAATGGTGAGAATTGGGAAAGCATGCATTATTCTCCTGAAGAAATGACGCACTTCGTTCAAAACTTTTTGGGTCCAAAGCTCGAAGCTGATGGCAAAGGTCACCTCAAAATTTTAGGTTACGACCAAAACCGTGAAGGAATACGAGAGTGGGTAGATGTCATGTACAAAGATGAAAATTCAAGTAAGTATTACGATGGAACAGCAATTCATTGGTATGAAAGCACCTACGACTATTTCCCAGAGGAATTGCAATACGCACACCAAAAGGCCCCAGAAAAATATCTCATTCAAACCGAAGCTTGTGTAGATGCCGAAGTACCTGTTTGGAAAGATGACAAATGGTATTGGAAAAAAGAAGCCACGGATTGGGGATACGACTGGAGAGAAGAAGGAAAAAAATATCTACATCCCAAATACGCTCCTGCCAACAGATATGCTCGAGACATTATCGGATGCCTAAACAATTGGGTCGATGGATGGGTCGATTGGAATATGGTTTTAGATACTAAAGGAGGACCGAATTGGGCAAATAACTGGTGTATTGCCCCTGTAATTGTAGACCCAGATCAGAATGAGGTTTACTACACACCGCTCTATTACATCATGGCTCATTTTAGCAAGTTTATTCGACCAGAAGCGAAAGTAATTGAAGCCATAAAATCAGATGATGAACTTATGGTAGCTGCTGCCAAAAATCCAGACGGAAGCATAGCAGTTGTGGTATTTAATGAAGGAACCACTTCAAAAAGTTTCGTATTAACTCATAATGATTTAACCAAAAACATAAGTATAAGCCCGCAAGCAATACAAACGATAATGATCCACAACCAATAAAACGACTATCATGGACAACCCTTCCTTAAAAAATAGAGTCCCGCTAGGTGAAAAAATTGCATTTGGCATTGGCATGTTTGCCAATCAAATGTTTCCAGCAATTCTTGGGATTTTTATGGTTGTCTTAGTTCAAGACTTGGGTTTTCCAGGTTGGATGTGGTCTCTTATATACTTTTTCCCTAGAATTTTTGACTCCATTACCGATCCTGTAATGGGATTTATTTCTGATAATACGAAATCGAAATGGGGACGCCGTAGACAGTATGTTTTGATAGGCGGTATTATTATGGGAGTTGCCTACATTTTCATGTGGCAGCTATTTAAGGAGAATACATTACAATTCAATTTTTGGTATTTCTTTATATGGTCTATCGTTTTTTATTTAGGACTTACTTTTTTTAGTGTACCCTATGTAGCTATGGGCTATGAAATGAGCGATGATTTTCACGAACGCACAAATATTATGGCTATCGCGCAATGGATTGGACAATGGGCATGGGTGATCGCGCCGTGGTTTTGGGTCATAATGTATGATCCCGAGTGGTTTCCTTCAGCAGATGTTGCAGCAAGAGAATTAGCAATATGGGTAGCAATTCCCTGTGCAATTTGTGCGATTGTTCCTGCAATATTTATAAAGAGTAAATCTACCCTTAATGCAGATTATGAGCCATTGAATATTGCGAATATTGGCGCCAGTCTTGGGAAAATTTATGACAGCTTTATAGAGGCATTTAAAATTAAAGAATTTAGAAAATTATGCGGCGCTACATTTTTTATATACAACGCTTTTATGGCGGTATCATCCCTTACGTTCTTTGTAATTGTATATAAACTTTTTAATGGAGACGCCGAAGCTACTGGAATTTGGGTGTCATTGTTTGGATGTCTTGGTGCATTGGGAACTACTTTTATTGTCATTCCAACTGTGGCTTGGTTATCCAAGAAAATGGGGAAGAAAAAAGCATTTATGCTTTCCCAAAGCATCTCAATCCTTGGGTATATCATGCTATACTTTTTATTCATTCCCGGAAAACCTTGGATGTACATTATTGCCCTTCCATTTTTTTCATTTGGAATTGGAAGCTTATTTACCATTATGATGTCTATGACTGCAGATGTGATAGACGTTGATGAGCTACACTCAGGCAAAAGAAGAGAAGGAGTTTTTGGTGCGATTTATTGGTGGATGGTTAAAGTGGGTTTTGCCATAGCAGGGGCTCTGAGCGGTGTGATTATTGCCGGGGTTGGCTTTAATCCAGAATTAACCACGGTAGAGCAGCAAACAGCAGTAGATGGACTGCATGCTTTCTTTTGTTTTTTTCCGATACTTGGAACATTGGCTGCGATGTGGATTATGCGCAATTATAGTATAGATGAAACACGCGCTAATGAAATAAGAGTATTATTGAAATCTCGTAAAGGAGAACCTTCAAGTCTTACTTATGAACAAATGCAAGGCAAGTTATCTTCACTAACTGGCAAAATATTTACAAAACGACTACGCTCAGATGTAGATTTTTCTACTTGTTCCGAATCCAAACAAAAAACGTTATTTGACAATACCCTACAGAAGGGTCTGCACGGAATTTGTTTTAGTCCGTATCGCGAAAACCAAGACATCTATGATACCTTAACTGAAAGCCAAATCGAAGAGCGTATGGGAATAGTTGCTCCTCACACAACGTGGGTACGTTCGTTTTCATGTACAGGTGGAAATGAACATATCCCAAAAATTGCCAGATCTAAAGGCTTAAAAACCATGGTAGGCGCTTGGATAGGTAGCGATAAAAAAGAAAATAACAGGGAAATAAAATCACTTATTCGTCTTGCCAAAAAAGGTTTGGTAGATATTGCCGTAGTGGGCAACGAAACCTTGATGCGTAATGAAGTAAGTGAACAAAACATTCTTGATTATTTAGCCGAGGTTAAAAAAGCCCTTCCAACAGTTAAAGTAGGTTACGTCGATGCATACTATCAATTTATTCAACGACCGAAACTGGTAGAAGCATGTGATGTTATTCTAATTAATTGCTATCCCTTTTGGGAAGGATACAAAATAGAATTTGCGTCGTCAAGTTTAGGCGAAATGTATAAAGCAACAAAAAATATTGCCAACGGAAAACCTGTCATAATAACAGAAACAGGCTGGCCAAATCAAGGAGAGAGTGTTGGCAAATCACAACCGTCAACACAAAATGCGATGGACTATTTTGTCAATGCTCATTTGTGGTCGAAACTAGAGAAAGCACCTATGTTTTATTTTTCGTCGTTTGACGAGTCTTGGAAAGTACACCATGAAGGAGATGTAGGTTCAAGTTGGGGAATTTGGGATAAAAATGAAAATCGTAAATACAAATAACAATGTCATATAGAGAGGGTGTAGACTTTAAGCTCGAAGAGCTCGAAAATCAATCTTATGAGGGACTCGACTTTTCTGAGCAAACAGCAAATGATTTAAACACCATTTGGAGAAATACCTTAAAAGAAGGAATGCATGGGATATGTTTTAGTCTGTATGAAGACGGCCAAGAACCAGGAGATACGATAACAATAGCTCAAGTAGAGCGTCGCGTAAAGATTTTGAAGCCGTTTACCAAATGGATACGTTCTTTTTCTTGTATTGAAGGAAACGAACACATCCCTCGTGTTTGTAAAAAACATGGACTGAAAACAATGGTAGGCGCTTGGCTTGGAGACGATGACAAGAAAAACAAACAAGAAATAAAAGCTCTAATCGAACTTGCCAATGAAGGCAATGTAGATATTGCAGCTGTAGGTAACGAGGTACTTTACAGAAATGATTTAAGTCTTGACGAACTAATCGATTACATGAAAGAGGTTAGAGCTGCAATTCCAGCACATATCCCTATTGGCTATGTAGATGCATATTATGAATTTTCTTCTCACCCAGAATTAGTAGAACATTCCGACGTCATTTTGTCCAATTGCTATCCCTTTTGGGAAGGATGTCCTGAGGAATATGCATTGCCCCATATGCAAAGTATGTATGGGCAGGCTATGGATGCAGCCAAAGGTAAAAAAGTAATCATTACAGAAACGGGATGGCCGAGCAAAGGGGAAAACCTGAATGGAGCGGTACCCTCAAAAGCTCATGCCATGCAATATTTTATTAACACCCAGGCCTGGGCAAAAGATTCGAATATAGAAGTGTTCTACTTTTCATCTTTTGATGAGTCTTGGAAAGTTGGCCCAGAAGGAGAAGTGGGAGCTTATTGGGGCTTGTGGGATAAAAATGAAAAGATTAAGTTTAGTCTTTAATATTTCTTTTATTGATGGACTATTCTAGATTACTTTCCATTCCGAAAGGGGCTGCAGTTTGTTACTCAGGATTTCGTGAGGGACAACGACCTGGAGATGTCTATCCGAGCTATGAGCAAGTCAAAGAAGATTTGACAATTGTGCAAAATCACTGGCGTTATATTCGTTTGTATAGTTGTGATCAACACGCCCATACCGTGCTTGAGGTTATTCGAAACGAACGGCTTCCAATTCAAGTCATGCTCGGCGCCTATCTAGATGGAGAGGTATCCAATCCTCATTGTCCATGGGGAGGTGAATACAGTGACGCAGAAATCGATTCCCACAAGAAAAAAAACAAAAAAGAAATCGAGACCTTAATTGCATGGGCAAACGTCTATGATGATATCATAATCGCCTTGGCAGTTGGTAATGAGTCTTGTGTGGACTGGTCAGGAAATATGGTTCCTGTAGATCAGATGATCGCTTATGTCAGACAAGTAAAGGCATCAACCGACCTAGCGGTTACCTTTTGCGAGAATTATGTGCCATGGCTTGATAAACTGGCACCCCTTGTTGAGGAACTCGATTTTATCTCTATACACACCTACCCTTTGTGGGAACATAAAACCATTGAGGAGGCCATAGCCCATACAAAGGAGAATTATCATCAAGTCTCTCAAAAATACCCGGACAAAGTAGTTGTCATTACCGAAGCAGGTTGGGCAACGGACGCCAACGGGCGTGGTTTTCCCAAAGCCAATGCAAATGTATTTTTTCAAAAAATGTATTACGATTCCTTATGTGATTGGACAGCAAACAACAACATCCTCACTTTTGTTTTTGAAGCCTTTGATGAACCTTGGAAAGGGTCCCCTGACCCAAATGAACCCGAAAAGCACTGGGGTTTGTTTTACGAAAACCGGAATCCAAAAATGGCAATTGCCAATCCACCTGGTTACAAGCGATAAGGCTCATTAACTCTGCACATGCTGTATATTTGTTTTTATGAAACGAACCTTACTGTTGTTTTTCGCACTCTTGATCACCTCTTGTTCTCAATCTGGACAAACAACGACGAATACCGAACCAATTATTATCAAAAACAGAGACTTTTTTGAGAACAAGCCGCAACTTACCCCAATACCCCTTGGGGAAGAACAGCCCTTTACATCTTTGTTTGCCCAACTTGAAGAGTTGCCAAATGCTGACACCAATACTCTTCAGCAGCAGCTCGAATCAATAGCTGATGAAGCAGATCGAATTTCAGAGAAAAACTTCCCAGACCAACTTCGCATTCCGCAACTCCTGAGTCGGTATAAGGTTTTTCGAACCCGAGTTGGAATTGTTCGTTTTGCCAATCCCTCACAGTACGTAGATTCCTCTTTTATCAAGGGAATGGACAATGTGATTATCGCTTGGAATGTATTTGCCGATCACTACAACCGAATCGCTAAGGAGCTTGAGCAAGACCAAGTTTCGGTTCAAAAAAGGAGTATCCCAACGATTCAAGCTGTGGATCAATAACGATCTTATTCGTATTTCCGGACTCTTCAGCAAATTTTGGTGAAGGAAGTTGCATCTCTTTTGCAGCTTGTTCGTAGAACTCCTGTTTTGTGGGATGCCATGGTGCAACACCATTGTAAATGTTTTGCCAAGGAGCTTGATCAGCCAGAAAACGAACCAAGCCAATGGCATCTGATTTATGAATCAGGTTGATAGGCGCTTCTGGGTTATAAACCACAGGTAATTTAGCGAGCTGTTTTACGGGGTGACGGTCGCCACCCAAAAGCCCACCCAAACGAACGATTTGAGTAGAAAAACCGTCTTGGGATCGTAAAATGGTCTCAACCTCGAGCAATTGCCTTCCACTTTCGGTTTGTGGTTGGGGGACTATGCTTGGTGTAACAATTCCTTGCTGCGGACCATAAACACCCGTGCTGCTGGTAAATACGACCTCTTTTACTTTACTTTTGTGGATATGTGGAAGGAGCTGCTGGATCACCGCAACAAAATCTCGTTTTGGGTTTCTTCGAAGCCCTGGCGGGAAGGTCAAAAACAAACGGCTGACCCCATGAAGAAACGCGGATAAATTACCTGAAACATCGCTTTCGCTGATTTGAACAACAAAGCCATGAACCCCATGCTCTTGAAGAGAATCCGCGCCTTTTTTTGATTGTCGACTGCCATGTACAACAAATCCGTCCACGGCATAGGATTGGGCAACCCCCAGGCCAAGCCAACCGCAACCCAACACCCCAATTCGCTCTTTCATGATGCAAAAATAGACTCTTTTCACGCTGATCTTCCACCCATTTGTTAAAAAAAATGTACATTGTTAGGAATAAAAACACAACGATATGGCAATTAAAAGTTTTCAAGGCGTTCGTGCAAAGGCAAAACCAGCTCCCAATCCTCCTTTGCTTGTTTCGGATTATATGACTCGGGAGCTCATTACATTTTCTCCCGATCAATCGATTCTAGAAGTGATGGAATTGTTTATTCGTCACCGGATTTCTGGTGGGCCAGTCGTTGATGATAAAGGGATCCTTGTTGGGATTGTTTCGGAGGCAGACTTTATGAAGCAGATTTCGGAGAGTCGTTATTTTAATATGCCAATTTTAGAGAAACAAGTCGCAAACTTTATGTCGTCTCCTGTCAATACAATTGAACATGATCGCACCATTTTTGACGCGGCTTTGTATTTTCACACCAATAGCCGCCGTCGCTTGCCAGTGCTCAACAATGGACGCTTGGTCGGTCAGATCAGCCGTCGCGATATTGTTGTAGCAGCCTTACAGTTGCGCAGCCAGCGTTGGCGTTAGTCCCAGTCTTGCCGCTTTACCAATACATACCAATCATTATCGATTGGTAAATAACCCTGATCATACACAAAATAATAAGTCTTTCCAGCTTTTGTGCGATAGATACTTGTGATATGTGAAAACGAAAAGGCTTCGTCGATTAGTTTTTTATGAGTGACTTTGGCCTTATTCCCTTT
>CAXRDL010000088.1:0-24140 GCA_964229535.1 Flavobacteriaceae bacterium
GGTATTGATCCGCGTACCCCCAAAATTGGTATAGACGCGGGTATTGGAAACCAAACTCCCCAAAAAATAGCCGAGGATCGCACCGGGTAACCGAAACAACAAAAAGCCGATAAAAGCAAACAACAATGCCATGGCACAAAATTACAAAGAACCGTTTCGATTCTCGGTTTTGTTTACAACAAGTTTCTTCGGTCGCTCAGCAGGGTGGTATTGACAAACTGACCCCCATCAAAGTCGATGCAGTGGACTTTTGCGGCGATGGGAAACCATCCAATGTCATTGGCGCTCATCACAAGCTTGTTTTCACTTGCGTGCCCTGACTCGAATTTTCCGTTAAAGAGTTTTGAAAATTCTGTTTTGGCAGCAGCATCGATTTTCTTCTCGGTTTCGATTTCAATATGTATGCTTTTGGCAACGAGTATGCCTGTGATGAGCAACAGATTGTTGCGATTGGCGTTTTTGAGCAAGCGCTTGTTGGGATGCATAAAGTCGGCAACCATCAAGTAGTTTTGCACATCGCCTATGGCAACTTCTGTCGATGTGACTTGGTCATAACTCAGCCGAATTTGTTTCCCCGATTCTAAACCGACGTTTGGCGCAAACTCTCCTGCCATGTCTAGCGCATGAAGCAAACCATTGAGCACCGACAAGCCAATGTGAAACCGATAATTGTTTTGGATCGTATGATTGATGTTCAGGGTTTTGGTTCGGCGTTTGCCCAACTTGATTGGACTTTTAAATGCATGGTCAATATGGGTGTAGTACAAATCTGGCTCGTCTAAAGGGTTTCGATTTCGGAATCATGCAAAAGGGATTCGGTAAAGTCAATAAAATTTGTACTTTAACATCATGCGTTACCCAATCTACCAAATCAATGCGTTTAGTGACAACCCCTTTGGGGGCAATTCGGCCTGTGTGGTTCCGCTAACGGCTTGGCTCCCTGATGAATTGATGCTGGCCATTGCCAAACAAAACGCAGTAGCCGAAACGGCCTTTTTTATCGAGCAAGGTACCAGCGTAGCACTGCGTTGGTTTACTCCCGATATCGAAATCGATTTGTGCGGACATGCCACCCTCGCCACCGCCCATTGCCTGATTGAGCATCGTAACTATACCACCCAACCGATTCATTTTACCACCCAAAGTGGGTCACTCTATGTCACCCATAAGCAAGGGCGTTATCAACTGGATCTGCCCGCTCGCCCAGGAGCAGTGAGCGAGTTGCCTGAAGTCATCGCCCAAGCCCTGTCCATACAGCCCAAAGAAGTCTACAAAGCCCGTGATTATTTGTGTGTGTATGACACCCAAGCCGAGATCGAATCCCTACGTATCAACCGTCCGGTATTTGACCAAATCAACCTAAGCTCAGGCGGGGTGATTGTGACTGCCCCTAGTGATAAGCACGATTTTGTCTCTCGCTTTTTTACGCCCCAAGCCACAATATTGGAAGATCCCGTTACGGGCTCGGCACATTGTACCCTCGTGCCATACTGGGCCAAACGGCTCAACAAACCCACTCTTCATGCCCGCCAATGTTCTGCCCGTGGAGGGGAGCTCTGGTGTGAAGACCAAGGCGAGCGTGTACAGGTGAGTGGACTGGCGCGGACCTTCTCTGCAGGTACCTTCTCGATTGCAGACAGTTTATGAAACCAACACCCCCTATTTATGCCTTTTGGAAGCGGTTTGTAAAGTCCCAAGGAATAGACAACCGCCCTTGCCCGATTGCCTTTAATTTTTGTGACAATCGGCATGATGCCGACAGTTGTGCAGCGCTGGTCGTTGCGGGCATCAAACAAGCCACCGCTCCTTCGCAATGGTGGTTTGACAAACACAAAGAAGCACTGCCCCGTATCGGGGACTATTTTGTGGTGACCAATTGGGACGGAGAGCCCCAATCGGTGATTCAAACCACGGCTGTTGTGGTCGTTCCCTTTGGCCAAGTCGATGCTGCTTTTGCTTATGCAGAAGGGGAAGGCGATCGCTCATTGGCCGAATGGCAAAAAGTTCATCGCAGCTATTATGCCCGTGAAATGGGCTGTGATAAAAGCGAGATTACAGACGATTTTGCGGTCGTTTGTCATCATTTTCGTTGTGTGTACTGTGGTTAGTGTTGTCGGTTTTTGGCTTATATTTGTGGCTTAAAATGATTTGCTATGTATCCAGCTGAACTGGTTCAACCGATGAGAGACGAGCTCACAGCAGTAGGTTTTGATGAGCTTGCCGATGCCTCAGCAGTAGATGCTGCCCTTGCCAAAGAAGGAACGACCCTGGTCGTTGTCAATTCGGTTTGTGGCTGTGCCGCTGCCAATGCCCGTCCGGGTGTGCGGTTGTCACTTGCCAATGAAAAAAATCCCGATCAACTCACAACCGTTTTTGCGGGGGTTGATCGTGAAGCCACAGACGCTGCTCGCCAGCAAATGGTACCATTTCCTCCCTCTTCCCCAAGCATTGCCTTGTTTAAAGATGGAGAGTTGGTGCATATGCTGGAACGGCATCACATTGAGGGACGCCCCGCCGAACTCATTGCCGAAAACCTCATCGAGGCCTACAACACACACTGCTAAACCCCATGCGCAAAGCGCTGGCTTTTCCGCTAACAGTCATCTATTACTTGGCTTTTTTCACGACCCTGCTCGTGTTTCACGCCATACAATGGGTTTGCCACTATGCCTTTGGCTACAGTGCCCACAAACGAAGTGTAGATGCCCTAAACGCAACCCTCATCGGTTGTTTGGGTCTGATCGGCACACGGGTTCGCTTTTCCAATTCCCACAAACTCCAAAACAGCAAACCCCACATCATTGTGTGTAATCACCAAAGCTTATACGATATCCCGCCCCTAATCTGGTTTTTGCGACACCTACACCCTAAGTTTATCAGCAAAAAAGAACTCGGTCGGGGGATTCCCTCGGTTTCTTTTAATCTCCGCCACGGTGGGTCTTTGCTAATCGATCGTGCCAAAGCCAAAGACGCCCTTGTCGCCATAGAAGACTATGCCAATACGCTTAACCGTACCAAACACAGCACCATCATTTTTCCAGAAGGCACCCGTTCTGGCTCAGCAACACCTCGTCGATTTCGGTTGGGAGGGCTAGTGACTCTCTTCGAAAATATGCCCGAAGCTATGGTTCTTCCCATAAGCATCAGCCACTCTTGGAAGTTGATGAAATGGGGGAATTTCCCGATGATGCCCGGCGTCACGATGCAGTTTTCCGTCCATGAGCCCATTGCTGTCAAGGAGCATAAAGCAAATGAATTGGCAGCCCGTGTGGAGCAAATTATTGTCGGGGGAATCGAGGACTAAAACTTGGGCTTTCTCTTCTGTAAAAAAGCACTTATGCCTTGCCTAAAATTTTCGGTGCCAAAACACGCACCAAATGCCTCTGTTTCTGCTGCGTAACCATCGGTTTCGGGATCATAGCCTGCGCGAACTGCTGCCAAAAGTTGTTGCTGGGCTTCTGGTGCATTTTTGAGAATGGCTGCTGCAAGTTCAAAAACCTTGGTGTCGAGTTCCTTTGGCGAACAAACGATGTTGGCAAGTCCAATCTCATAAGCGCGTTGGGAATCAATCATGTCTCCTGTCAGAAGAAGTTGCATCGCACGACCACGCCCTACGAGCTGTGGCAAGCGTTGGGTACCGCCATACCCAGGAATCAATCCCAAACTCGTTTCGGGCATACCAACCTTGGCTGTATCGGTAAAGACCCGTAAATGACAAGCCATCGCCAATTCCAATCCGCCACCCAAAGCATAACCATTAACCGCCGCAATCACGGGTTTGTTGTAGTGTTCGATATAATCAAATACCTGTTGATTCCCTTGTTGAGCCAGAGCTGCCCCCTGTTCCGTTGAAAGGTCAGCAAGCTCCCGAATGTCGGCACCCGCCACAAAAGCAGTATCCCCTGCTCCACGAATCACTAGCAATCGGACATTATTGTCTTCTTCCAAAATCGCCAAAGCATGATGCAGCTCGGCAAGGGTTTCCCGATTGAGTGCGTTCAATTTTTTCGGTCGGTTGATTGTAATCCAACCCACCCGCTTTTGGGTTTTTACTTTGAGCGTTTTGTATTTCATGCCGTAGAATTTACGAAGGGTAGCCAAACGAAAAAGCTCGTTCCTTTGGACGTGCTTGACTCCACTTCAATTTGTCCGTCATAGGTCTCTACAATGTTTTTCACCATAGCCAATCCCAGACCCATTCCACTGGTTTTAGTCGTGAATTTGGGTTCAAAAATTTTGTCGATATGCTCTTGTGTGATACCATGACCATTGTCGGTCACGCGAATACAAACCTTATCATTTTTCTTTTGTAAGTTCACAACAACCGATGGTTCAGGGACTTCATCACAGGCCTGAATTGCATTTTTGACAAGGTTGGTCAAAATGCGAATGAGCTGGGTTCTGTCGAGACGCGCAAACAAAGGTTCATTCGGGGCTTCAAAAACGATGTATTTCTCCGTAAAAATATCCATCCCAAGCCGGGTGATTTTAACCACATCCAATAATTCGGATTCTTGTACAGGCATTTCTGCAAAATTGGAAAAGGCAGAGGCAATGGTACTCAGGGTATCGATTTGATGGATCAGAGTGGAGGAAAACTCTTCAATTTTTTTGGACCCCGAGGGGTCTTTGGGGTCAAACTGCTGCTCGAAACTCTGCACACTCAAACGCATGGGCGTTAATGGGTTTTTGATTTCATGCGCCACTTGTTTGGCCATCTCGCGCCATGCTTGTTCGCGTTCGCTCTTGGCAAGGCGAACCGCACTTTCGGCGAGTTGATCGACCATGTCATTGTAGGCGTTTATCAGTTTGGAGAGTTCTTTTCCTGGGGGGTTAAGATCAATTTTTTGATTGGCCGTGCCCAAAGCGGTTTGGGTGATTTTGTCGCTGATTTCCTCCAAAGATTTGGTGATAAAACGAGATACAACATAGGCCAGTATGATCGCCACGCCAAGGATAAACAAATACACCTGCATCAACCGAGAAAGGAAATTTTGTAGCTCCATTGCGCTAAGCGAATCATCATCGACATAGGACAAGTTCAGTACACCAATCGCTAGCCCGCTTTTATTGCTGATAAAGGAATAGGAAGAACGGTTTTGACTTTGTCCATCTTCCATGATTTCTACATAGTTTGTAGTCGGGTTTTGACGAAGTATGGCGAGTGTTGACTCTGTAATCGATGCGTTTCCTTCTGTAGGAGGAAGTTGGGTATTGGTGATGAGGGTTCCCTCGGTATTGTAGATGCGAAAATTGACATTTTGTTCATCCGCAATTTGAAACACCACTTCCCCAAAAATAGAGTCCAAAAATTCCTCTCGATTGGGAAAAGACGACTGGCTGAGAATATACTCGATTCTGGTTTGCAACTGGGCTTCTTTGCGCTGAAGTCGTTGTTCGTGATATTGGTTGGACTGCTCACGGTATTGATAGATGGTCACCCCCGCGATGAGGACGGATGCAATGAGTACCAAAGAGATCATTGCTGTGAAAATACGTGCGCGTAAGGACAGTTTTGGTCGCATATCAATCTTGATTACGCATCCGCTTGTAAAGTCGGATGCCAAGCATCAAAAGGATTCCCAAAGCGAGAAGCCCAACAAGTCCATATACCCAGTCAAAACTCGTTTTGAGAATCGCTAGGAAAACAATGGCAAACAACAAAATGGTTGCCCCTTCATTCCACAGACGCATAAAGTTGGAAGTATACCGAATCTGATCTCGTTGGAGTGCGTGATAAATCTGGTGGGTGATGAGATGATAGACGAACAGCAGCCCCACAAATCCGAGCTTGATCAACATCCACTGCACAAGTAGTAAGCCAGGGTTGAGTACCAAAAGCCAAATGGCAAAGCCTGTGGCGAGTATGGCAGAGGGCCAACAAATAATGGTCCACAAACGACGCGCCATCAACTTGAGTTGTGGCACCAGTACCGCTGCTTGATGACTGTCTTTTTGCGTGGCTTCAATATGATAAATAAATAGGCGTGGTATGTAAAACAGCCCTGCAAACCAAGTGATGACAAAAATCAAATGTAAGGCCTTGATATAGTTGTAATCCATCCTTTTGAATTGGATTTAAAAATAGGGATAAATCCGCAACTAAGACGCCACCGCCCACTCATCAATCCAGCGACTGAGCACTTTGACCCATTCGTCACGGTCATTAATACAGGGAACGACATGAAGGTTTTCTCCCCCATTGTCTTCAAAATCTTCGACGGCTTCCATGCCGATTTCCTCCAAAGTCTCCAAACAGTCGGAAACAAAGGCAGGAGTTACAACTGCCATGTCCTTTGTGCCTGTTTTGGCAAAGCTTTCGATGGTCTTGTCCGTGTAGGGGTCGAGCCATTTGTCGCCCGCCAAACGAGACTGAAAGGAAGTGGAGAAAGTGCCTTGCTTTAACTCCAAATAGTCCGCGACCAAACGGGTGGTTTCATAACACTGATGGCGATAGCAGTATTCATGCGCCACAGAAGGGGTTTGGCAACAAGATTGGTCGGGCTTACAATGCGATTTGGTGATATCCGTTTTTCGCAAATGTCTTTCGGGAATCCCATGATAGGAAAACAAAATGTGTTCCCAGTTTTTTTCTTGTAAAAATTCTTGAATCGATTGAGATAAAACCCGGATATAATCTGGATGCTTATAAAAAGCAGGGAGATGGGTAAACACCATATCGGGGTAGTCTTTGGCCCGAATTTGCTCCGCCAAAACAATGATGGTTTCCGTTGTTGCCATGGCATGTTGGGGATAAAGCGGCACGAGGAGAACCTCATCAACCCCTTGGCTGTGAAGCTCGGCCAAACCTGTGGCGATACTGGGCTTTCCGTATCGCATCGCTAAAGCAATGGGCACGGAGGTATTTTGTTGAACTTTGGCTTGTAAACGCTCCGACAACACAATCAGAGGTGAGCCCTCGTCCCACCAGATTTTTTTATACGCCTTGGCCGATCGGCGAGGACGGGTGTTTAGGATAATCCCTTTCACCAAAAATGTACGCAACCATTTGGGTACGTCAATGACGCGTTCGTCCATTAAAAATTCTTCAAGATATGGCTTTACGTCTTTGGGTTCGGGGCTATCGGGTGACCCCAAATTGACGAGTAATACTCCTTTCATCGCTTTTTTTTACGAAGATAATGACATAATATATTTTTTGGGCGTTGTGCCGTATTTCTTTTTAAAAGCAGCAATAAAATGACTCGATGTGCTATAGCCTAATTTCAAACCAACTTCATTGACGTTTTGACTTCCGTCGCTGAGCATTTGTCGGGCGGTTTCCATCTTATAATCGAGTAAAAACTGAAATACGGGAGCCCCATAGAGTTGCTTAAAGCCATCTTTGAGCCGTTTGAGACTGATGCCCACTTCCTCGGCTAGTGCTGGCAAACTCGGGGGTTCTGCCATGCGCTCAACTACAATTTGTTTGGCGCGGTGGATTTTGCGAACATTTTCCTCATCTGCCAAAAAAGGACATTGGGCAATATCGGATTGTTTATCGGGGTTGAAATACAAACTAAACAACTCATACACCTTGGCTTTGAGGTAAAGGCGACCCATCAAGGCATCGGATTCATGCTGGAACATCTGACTCAAAATCACCGCCATGGCAGGACTGATGATTTGATCTTGATAGTATTTTTTATTGATGTTTTCGTCGTTAAGAAAAGAGATGGTTTCGGCCTCATGCGAAAAAAGCGCGTGAAACTTTTGAATCGAAATCAAGATGCTAATCATTTTGGTTTGAGGCATCAATCGAGCTTGCATCGGCAAGGAGCGCTGTGGGTTGTACAGAAGTAAGACGTGTTCGTCTGTTAGCGGTAGGGTATAAGTTCCATTATTGAAGAAAAAACTCGCCCCACCCTTAAAGCAAAAATGAAACTGTATGCAATTGACGTCCACCTCACGACTGACGACTTGCTCGGAAGAACTGCTGTTGTCATACTGCAACACCAAAAACCCAGTTTCAATTTGGCTGACTTGCTCTACTCCCATAGCGTTACTTTTAACTTGCAAATTTGATACAAACATAGCTTATTTATATTGAATCTAAGATATTGACCTGTTTTGAACCCCAAAGCGTTATAAAAAGTCCTTTTAGCGTTATTTTTTTGCTGATCGCCAAAATAGTTTTGTATCAAATTCCAAACATTCCATAGTTGACAAACCAACTATCGTTATCGTGTATCGGGGTAAGCTATAAAAAAGCAGATGTTGCCTCTCGTGGACAATTTAGTCTCTCTCTTCGTGCGCAACAAAAGCTCCTAGAAGCAGCCCAAGCCAAGCAAATTCAATCCATCACTGTACATTCGACTTGTAACCGGACGGAAATCTATGCCCATGGCGCCGAAACCAAAGAATTGGTGGAACTGCTTTGTACGTTTTCGCAAGGAAATCCAGATGTATTTTCCAAGATCGGCTATGTGTTGAAAGACCAAGATGCTCTCAACCATTTGTTTCGCGTAGGAACAGGTCTGGATTCGCAAATTCTCGGCGATTTTGAGATTATTGCACAACTCAAAAAAAGCTTTATTCGCTCCAAAAAAATGGGCTTGCTCGATTCCTTATTCGAACGCCTGTTTAACTCGGTGATCCAAGCGAGTAAGCGCATCAAAAATGAAACCCAGATTTCGTCGGGAACCACCTCGGTTTCCTATGCCTCTGTGCGTTATATCCTAGACCATATCGACAATCCAGATCAAAAAAATATACTGCTGTTTGGTATGGGTAAAATCGGAAGGAACACCTGTGAAAACCTGGTAAAACACACCCAAAATGACCATATCGTTCTGATCAATCGAACACGCAAACGCGCCGAAAAAATGGCAGGGAAGTTTAAGCTGATCGTAAAAGACTATGCCGATCTGCCTGTCGAAATTCGAAAAGCCGATATTATTATCGTCGCCACTGGTGCCGAAAAACCAACCCTATCCAAGTCATTGATTCACACCGAAAGCCCACTGCTTGTTCTCGACTTATCGATCCCAAAAAATGTAGATGACGATGTATTGGATCTTCCCAATGTAACACGAATTCACATCGACGAGTTGTCAAGAATCACAGATAACACCCTAGCCGAACGCCAAAAAGAAATCCCAAAAGCGGAAGCCATTATCGAGGAAGTTGTCGAAGAGTTTACAGATTGGTTGGGTACACGTTCGTTTGCGCCTACAGTGCAGGCCCTCAAACAAATGATGGAGAAGTTGGAGCAACAGGCCCTTGCCCAACACCAAAAAAAACACCCGCATCTCAAATCTGAAGAAGCTACTTTACTCTCTCAACACTTGATTCAAAAAATCACAAATCGCGTGGCCAATCACATGCGAAATAGTGACAACACTGCGGAAAGTGTAAAAACCATCCAAGACGTTTTTAATATCCCTTCCAAATGAAACCGCTGCGAATTGGAACACGCAGCAGTGCACTGGCACTGTGGCAGGCGCATTGGGTGCAAAACGCCCTTTCGCAAATCGGATTAACATCCGAGTTGGTGCCGATTCATTCCTCAGGGGATACCAACCTCGTCCAACCCCTGTATGAAATGGGCGTTGTGGGCGTATTTACCAAAGAGCTCGATCAGGCTTTGCTCCAAAACGAAGTCGACCTCTGTGTTCACAGTATGAAAGACGTACCCACCCAACTCCCAGCGGGAATCGTCGCGGGATTTGTGCCAGAACGAGGGCATGCTGGTGATGTTTTTGTGTTTCAAGAAAAGAACTGGAAAGGTCTTCCGCAGCGAACCATCGCAACCAGTAGTTTGCGCAGACAAGCACAGTGGCTTTTTGCATACAAAAATGATCATGTTGTGCCCCTTCGTGGAAATATTCAAACCCGCATAGATAAAATCAAAGCCAATAACTGGGACGGTGCCATATTTGCACAAGCTGGACTCGAACGGCTTTCTACAGACCCTACAATTTATACCCTGATCGACTGGATGATTCCTGCCCCTGCACAAGGAGCTATCCTCGTAACCACTCGAGCAGAAGAAACCAAACTTCTCGAAAATATTAAACCGCTTTCTCACCTGCCAACACAAGATTGTGTACAGGCCGAACGCGATTTTTTGCGTGCCCTTCAAGGCGGTTGTTCAGCGCCAATTGGTGCCAATGCTAGCGTTCAAAACAATCGCATTTCCTTTGTGGGATCCGTAACCGCAACCGACGGATCTCGACATATTGAAGTGCGAGAGTCCTATGATCGTCAAGACCCCGATATTGGAAAACAAGCTGCTGAAATCCTTGTCCGTAATGGCGGGGAACAGGTGCTCGATAAGCTAAAAAGCCATGAGTAATCCACTTGTGTTGTCGACAAAAAAACTTCGCTTTCATCAACTTGAACGTTTGATGGCTGCCCAATGTGATGTGGTTGACTACGATGCCTTACAAATCGAAATCCAACCCTTTTCAATTCCAAAAAAACCCAATTATTGGGTGTTTAGCAGTCAGAATGCCGTGCGCTCTTTTTTGGCCAATCCAACAGCTTCTGCACATCAAAACCCAATCCTTTGCGTAGGCGAAAAGACCAAATTACTTTTGGAAGAAAATGGACAAAAAGTGATTAAAATCGCTCATAACATGCTAGAATTGGTCGATTTTATTCAAAAAACGATGAAAAATGAGCATTTTTTGCATATTTGTGGAAATCGAAAATTAGCTGATTTTGCAGCCGGGATGCAAAAAGCAGGGATTTCCTATGCTGAAGTGACTGCCTACCATACGCATCTGGTGTCTCGTGTACAGACTCCAGAACCACAAGGATTGTTGTTTTACAGTCCAAGTGGGGTGGAAAGCTATTTGCAAACCAATTCGATTGGTGCAAGCTGGTGCTTTTGCATC
This sequence comes from Flavobacteriaceae bacterium, assembly GCA_964229535.1. Lineage (GTDB taxonomy): Bacteria > Bacteroidota > Bacteroidia > Flavobacteriales > Flavobacteriaceae > UBA724. The sequence continues at coordinate 10,842 of CAXRDL010000088.1, forward strand.
GGAGAAACCACCGCAACTGCTGTACGCCCCCTGACTGAGCACCTAACCGTTTCACCCAAGCCAGACGCTGACCTATTGGTCGCTGCTGCTGCAACACATTTTAGAAGATGAGTACCCTAAAAAATGATATTTTCTTACAAGCCCTTGCGGGCAAAACACTCCGACGGCCTCCCGTTTGGATGATGAGACAAGCTGGACGATATCTGCCAGACTTTATGAAGATCAAAGAAAAATATGACTTCTTTACCCGCTGCCAAACGCCCGAACTGGCTTCGGAAATTACCGTCATGCCCATCGATCAAATTGGAACTGATGCCGCCATTCTGTTTAGCGATATCTTAGTCATTCCACAAGCCATGGGGGTTGACGTGCAAATGAAACCCGACCTAGGGCCATGGTTGCCAAATCCCATCCGCACCCAAACCGACGTTGACAAGGTAGAAACCCCCGACGTCAACGACCGTTTACACTATGTTATGGAAGCCATCACACAAACCTTGGAACGCCTAGACAACCACGTGCCACTAATCGGTTTTGCTGGGGCGCCTTGGACGATCTTTTGCTATATGATCCAAGGACAAGGATCAAAAAACTTTGACAAAGCCAAGGCCTTTTGCTTTTCTGAGCCAGAAAGTGCACACCAACTCCTACAAAAAATTACCGATACCACCATCGCTTATCTGCGGGCAAAACACAAGGCAGGGGTTCACGCAGTTCAACTGTTTGACTCTTGGGGTGGTGTGCTTTCGCCAGATGATTACACCCCTTTTTCGTGGAACTACAGTAAGCAAATTATCGATGCCCTCGGAGATGAGGTTCCTGTGATTTTATTTGCCAAGGGCTGCTGGTATGCCCTTCACGATATGACGCAATCCAAGGTAAAAGCCCTCGGAATTGATTGGACGTGTACCGCCCGAAATGCACGCTATCTCACTGGTGGTCAAATGACGCTACAAGGCAATTTTGACCCCGCTAGGCTGTTGAGTCCAATCCCAGAGATTCAAAAACGAACTCGGGAAATGATTGAACAATTTGGTACAACCAACTATATCGCCAACCTCGGCCATGGCATTCTGCCCAATATCCCTGTCGATCATGCCAAGGCCTTTGTCGATACTGTAAAATCCTATGTGCCAAGACGATACTGATGAAACAACGCTTTTCTACCTATATCGACCAACTGCAAGATCGCATTTGCTCCGCACTGGAGGAAATCGATGGTGCAGCGCGCTTTCAAATCGATAACTGGGAGCGCCCCGGCGGAGGTGGAGGACAGTCGCGGGTTCTTGAAAATGGAGCGGTATTTGAAAAAGGCGGGGTCAATGTGTCCAAGGTTTATGGTCAGCTGCCCGAACCCATGAAAGCATACCTTAAGGTAGAACAGGGTGATTTTTTTGCCTGTGGCATCAGCTTGGTCATTCATCCCAATAGCCCACTCATACCAACGGTTCACGCCAACTTTCGCTATTTTGAGCTTTATGACAACAACAAAGAAGTTGTCGATCAGTGGTTCGGAGGGGGAATCGACCTCACGCCCTACTATCTGTTTGATGAGGATGTGGTAAATTTTCATCAGCAATGCAAGTCGGTTTGTGATGCGCATGACCCCGCGTTCTATCAAACTTTTAAGGACAAATGCGATCGCTATTTTTGGAACACGCACAGGAATGAGGCGCGCGGAGTTGGGGGATTGTTTTTTGACTATTGCCGTGCGAGTGATGAACGGTCGATAGAGCAATGGTTTGACTTTGTCACCGCAGCAGGAGATGCCTTTTTGGATTGTTACACCCCCATAGTGAACAAGCGAAAAGACCTCCCGTTTGGCCCCGAACAACGAAACTGGCAAGAGCTGAGACGAGGGCGTTATGTCGAATTCAATTTGATTCATGACAAAGGCACCCTATTTGGACTCAAAACCCAAGGCCGAATTGAGAGTATACTGATGAGTCTTCCCCCTGCTGTGCAGTGGAAATACAATGTCAGCCCAGCCCCTGACTCAGAAGAAGAACGCCTCGTGCGTGTATTACAAAAACCCATCAACTGGATAAAACAATAAGTGATGTATCCCATTCGTAGAAAACGACGTTTACGCAAAAGTGCTGCGCTGAGAGACTTGGTGCAAGAGACACATATTCACCCCCATGACTTTATCGTTCCCCTATTTGTGGTGGAAGGTAAGGGGGTAAAAGAAGAGATTCCCTCAATGCCAAACATCTACCGCATGAGCTTGGATGAAATCCAAAAGGAAGTTCGCTTGCTTTGGAAGATGGGACTGAAGGGGGTATTGGTTTTTGCCAAAATCGAAGATCGCCTAAAAGACAACGCTGGTACAGAAGCCCTCAACCCTGACGGATTGATGCCTCGCGCCATTCAAACGATCAAAGCTACGGTTCCCGAAATGGTTGTCTTTTCCGATGTGGCCCTCGATCCCTATTCTTCATTTGGGCATGACGGCATCGTGGAAAACAATACCATCGTCAATGACGCAACCATTGAGGTGCTCGCACAAATGGCACTTAGCCATGCGCAAGCAGGAGCCGATGTTGTGGCACCAAGCGATATGATGGACGGGCGGGTGCTGCACATTCGAAAGGCACTCGAAAATAGCGGTTTTCCAGATACTTGTATTATGAGTTATTCCGCAAAATATGCCTCGAGTTTTTACGGTCCTTTTCGAGATGCGTTGGACTCGGCCCCAGGATTTGGAGATAAAAAAACCTATCAGATGAACCCCGCCAATCGAAAAGAAGCTATAGATGAAGTACTTCTCGACATCGAAGAAGGAGCCGACCTTGTGATGGTCAAGCCAGGCCTTGCGTATTTAGATATCCTCCGCGATTTGCGCGATAGCACTAATGTGCCTTTGGCGGTGTATCAAGTCAGTGGGGAATATGCAATGCTTCGAGCTGCTGCCGAAAAAGGTTGGTTAGACTACGAAACGGTGATGATGGAACAACTCCTCGCATTTAAACGTGCAGGGGCTTCGATCATTGCAAGCTATTCTGCCAAAGATGCGGTGACTCTGCTAAATTAAGCCACTTAAAAGAGTTGGAATAGTTTTTGTACATTGGGTCGTATAATCAAATCTATGATGCTCAAAAAAATCATTCGCTCTGTTGTCGTTGGCCTTGTTGGTCTCGTTGCGGTTTTGTACCTCACTGGTAACAGTTTTGTTTTTCAACTCGTTGCCAAAGTACTGGAAACTGGTCGCACCACAGCCGGAATCGATGATTATTTGTATTTCGACAATGCAGAGATTCCTCCGAGTGACAACCCACAAGCTTGGCCTTTGCACGAAGATTTTAATCGCACCGCAAGCCAACCTTCTCTCGATCGTCTTCACGAAGAGCTCGAGACCGTGGCCTTTCTGATTATCAAAAACGATTCTATCTGGCATGAACGCTATTTTGACGGCTATGGAATCGACTCCAAAAGCAATTCGTTTTCAATGATAAAAACAATTGTTGCTGCGGCCTTGTCCAAAGCCGTTGAAGCGGGTGATGTGCAAAGCGAAGACCAGAAAGTGATCGACTTTTTACCATGGCTCACAGGAGACCACGCCAACGAAGTCAGTATGGGCGATTTGGCAAGTATGTCTTCTGGCCTAAAGTGGAAAGAAGATTATGAGAATTTGCTCACGATTACCCCCAGAACCTATGTAGAGAAAGATATGGGAAGTTTGATGAAAACCATTCCAATTGAAGCCGAACCGGGACAGCGATTCGTTTACCAAAGTGGGAGTACCCAACTCCTGGCCATGGCACTCCAACAAGCCACAGGCCAACCGATTCGCACACTTCTTCGTGACTATTTTTGGAACCCGATGGGCGTGGAGTACCCAACCTCTTGGATTCTCGATAGCAAAACCCATGGTTTGGAAAAGGCCTATTGCTGTTGGAACGCCAATGCGCGTGATTTTGCTCGTTTTGGCAAACTGTTTAAAAACCATGGCGTATGGAACGGGGAGCAACTCATCGACTCAACTTTTACCACCAAAGCCGTGCGCCCTCGTTTTGAAGTCAGCCCACAATATGGTTATGGTTGGTGGCTTGGTGACGTGGACGGCAAAGCGTTTTTCAGTATGCGAGGTCATTTGGGACAATATGTGATTGTCTTACCAGCATACGACTTGATTGTCGTGCGACTTGGTCATCGCAGTATGCCCGATTTACCCGACTCCGATACGCCCGCAGATCTGCCGTTGTTTGTTCGAGAGGCCGTTCAAATGTTAGCCCTTGACAATGAAACTTGAAAATATTCTTTTTCTCGATATCGAGACCGTTCCTTTACACCCCAACTATGACGACCTTTCTGAAGAGGCCCAACAGCTTTTTGCCGATAAAACCAGCTACCAACGAAAAGAAACCTCCACTGCTGATTTTTATGAGCGAGCCGGTATCTGGGCAGAGTTTGGTAAAATCATTTGCCTATCGGTTGGATATTTCACTTCCTTACAGTCAAAACCACGGCAGTTTCGTATGACAAGTTTTTACGGAGAAGAAGTCGAGCTCCTCACAAACTTTTCCCAACTGCTCAGCACCCACTTTTCTCGACCTTATCATCGCCTATGTGCTCACAACGGAAAAGAATTTGACTTCCCCTATATCGCAAGGCGGATGATGGTTCACGGCTTGGAATTGCCACAAGCGCTACAAATCGCTGGGAAAAAGCCATGGGAAGTACCTCATCTCGATACCATGGAGCTTTGGAAATTTGGCGACTACAAACACTATACTTCTCTCAAACTACTCACACATACTCTGAATATCCCCTCTCCCAAAACAGACATCGATGGAAGTCAAGTTGCCCAAGTATATTATCGGGACAATAATCTTGAACGCATTGTTCGCTATTGTGAGCAAGATGTGTTGGCAGTGGCTCAAGTCATCTTGCGATTTGAGCGTCATCCCTTGCTTACCGACGATGAGATTGCACATGTAAGCGCAAAAGAATAACTTGCAAACATGCCGAAACAAGCATTGGTGACCGTTGAGCAAATGTCCATTCGATTGGGTGGTGTGAAGGTGGTTTCGGATCTCTCTTTTTCAGTTCATCACAATGAAATCTTGGGAATCGTCGGCGAGTCGGGAAGTGGAAAGTCAGTAACTGCAATGTCACTGATGGGCTTGCTCCCCAATCAGGGTGAAAGTTTAAACGCATCCCGAATGGATTTTGCGGGTCAGTCCCTGATTCCATTTGACGAAAAGCAGTTTCAAGCACTTCGTGGAAAACAAATGGGCATGGTTTTTCAAGACCCGATGAGCGCACTTAATCCGAGTATGCGCTGTGGAAAGCAAGTTTTAGAAATGCTCGATTTACACAGTCCACACCCCAAAAAAGATCATCAAGCAACTATGCTTTCTCTTTTGAACAAGGTCAAACTTCCCGATCCCAAGTCCATTGCCAATCGATACCCTCACCAGCTGAGTGGTGGACAACAACAGCGGGTTTTGATTGCCATTGCAATCGCCTGTAATCCCAAACTTCTTATCGCAGATGAGCCCACCACAGCACTCGACCCCGAGGTGCAAGAAGATATTATGGCCTTGCTCAAATCGATTCAATCGCAAAACAAAATGAGTATCGTGCTGATTTCTCACGACTTGAATTTGGTGCAGCACTGGGCCGATCGCGTGTTGGTGCTCAATAAAGGAGTCTGTGAAGAAATGGGAACTGCCAAACAACTTTTTCAACGCCCACAATCGCCCTATACCAAAGGGCTGATCAATGCCGTCCCTCCAGTCGACCGACGTCCAAAACGCCTGCAAACCGTTCAAGATTTTATCAACGGGAGTGCCAAGCCCACCAACGAAACAATCGCAGGGCGAAAAAAACGCCACAAACGAATCTATGAACAACCCCCAATCCTAGAAGTGAAAGGGCTTGAAAAAACATTTCAACAAGGAAAACAGTCTCATCATGCGCTGCATGAAATCAACTTTTCTCTCTATCCAGGCGAAACCTTGGGACTTGTCGGTAACTCGGGAAGTGGGAAATCGACCTTGGGGAATTGCCTGCTCAAGCTCACCCAACCAAACCGCGGTGAAATTTATTATTCCGGAACCAAAATCGATACGCTTAAAGGCGAAGCTCTAAAGCAGTATCGCAAAGACGTACAACTGATTTTTCAAGACCCATTTTCCTCCCTAAATCCCAAGCAAAAGGTCGAGAAAATCTTAACAGAACCCATGATGGTACACAACATTGGGGCCAACAAAGCAGAACGAATCGATCGTGCCGTTCAACTTCTTAAACAAGTGGGCTTGGAATCTGCTCATATGAATGCCTACCCCCATGTATTTTCAGGAGGGCAACGTCAGCGAATCGGGATTGCACGTGCCCTGGCAGTTGAGCCAAAACTCGTTGTGTGCGATGAATCCGTTTCGGCTCTCGACCGTTCGGTTCAAGCGCAAGTACTCAACTTGCTCAACGAGCTCAAAGAAACCTATGGGTTTACCTATTTGTTTATTGCCCACGACCTTGAAGTGGTACGCTATATGTCTGATCGGATTCTGCATTTGCAAAATGGCAATATCATGACTCTTGATGAAGCCGATGCCGTTTATCAGCAAATTCGAGATCATCAAGCCCAAAAAACATCTTAAAGTGATAACTATTTTGAATTGTTTACCTTTGTGATAAACCAGTTATTATGAGTATCCTACAAAATATCCATTCTTATTGGGCATATATCGTTCTCGGGGTCTTGGTTCTTGCCATCTTAAATGCCTTTATTGGACGTTTTTCCAATAAACCCTTTACGATCAAAGACTTACGCATTTCTCTCTTTGCGCTGATTGTAACCCACATTCAATTGCTTATCGGATTGGTCCTCTATTTTGTGTCTCCACGCTTCAGTGCTTGGCAAGAAGGCATGGGTGCAGTAATGGGCGATAGCACCCTACGGTTGTACTTGGTAGAGCACCCGATTACCAATATCCTCGCTGTGGTTCTGATCACCATGGGCTGGTCGATGCACAAACGGCAAGCTGAAAGTGGAAAGCGATTTATGCGGATTGGGTTGTTTTATTTGTTGGGGCTTGTACTCTTACTCAGCCGTATTCCTTGGTCTGAATGGCCATAAAAAAGTAAAGGAGCGCAATGCACTCCTCTACCAACCAACCATATTAAACTATGAAAAACTAATAGTAAGCAAATTTTTATTTGCCTATGGCAAGGTAATGACTAAACAGACACTTAAATCAAAAACATTTGTTAAAGTTTTTTTACATTTCCATTTACACCATTCCTTTTTATCTAGTTTTGTTGACTTCTTAGATGAATAACAAAATGACATTTGGAATCCTCGGCAGTGGGAGTTGGGCAACCGCCCTTGCCAAAATCCTATGTGAGCAAAACGATCCCTTGTTTTGGTATTTGCGAAACGAAAACACGATTGCACACCTTCAACAAAAAAGAAGCAATCCAAGCTATTTACAAAATGTGAGCTTTAACCCCAATCAGCTCAATCTTTCTAGCAATATGCGTGAGGTTGTCAAACAAGCCGACATTCTGATTTTGGCCATTCCTTCGCCTTTTCTTCATCAAAGTTTACAGGAAGTCAAAGACCTTCTCCCTTCAAAAATTGTGTTTTCGGCAGTGAAGGGAATCGTTCCCGAAAGCAAAGATGTGGTTGGCAAACACCTACACCACGCCTTTGGAGTGCCGAGGGATCAAATCGGGGTCATCATGGGTCCCTGTCATGCCGAAGAAGTGGCACTGGAAAAACTTTCTTACCTGACCTTGGCTAGCCAAAATCAAGACACCGCAAATTCTCTTGCCCAACAAATGACATGCAGCTATATCCGCACCAAAGTTACCGACGACATCATCGGAGCAGAGTATGCAGGTACTCTCAAAAACATCTATGCGATTGCGGTGGGTATCGCACATGGATTGGGCTATGGCGATAATTTTCAAAGTGTACTGATGAGCAACTCCATACGAGAGCTCAAACGCTTTCTTAAACAAATTCATAAGACCAAACGCGATATGTCGCACTCTGCCTATTTGGGGGATTTGCTCGTGACTGGATATTCGCTTTTTAGTCGCAATCGCATGCTGGGAACCATGATTGGGAAGGGTTATACAGTCAAGTCTGCTTTGAACGAAATGACCATGATTTCGGAGGGCTATTACGCTTCGCATACCGCACACCTCTTGACGCAGGAAATCGATAAGTCCTTTCCAATTATGGAAGCGGTATACCAAATTCTATACGAGAAAAAGTCTGCCAAAAAAGTCATGGCCAAAGTGGCCGAAGGGCTGCATTAGCCCATCGCAGAAAATTGCTGTAAAAAGCGGATGTCATTTTCATAAAACATCCGAATGTCCTCAATCCCATAAAGCAGCATCGCCATGCGCTCAAGACCCATCCCAAAGGCATAACCAGAATAGATTGCCGGATCGATTTTGCAGTTGGTTAGTACATTGGGATCAACCATTCCACAACCCATGATTTCCAACCAACCCGTTCCTTTGGTGATGCGATAGTCTGCCTCGGTCTCTAAGCCCCAATAAATATCCACTTCCGCACTAGGTTCGGTAAAGGGGAAATAAGAGGGTCGCAAACGAATTTTGGACTTGCCAAACAAGCTTTTTGTAAAGTACGAAAGCGTTTGTTTGAGGTCGGCGAAAGAAACGTTTTTATCGATGTATAATCCCTCCACTTGGTGAAACACACAGTGTGATCGGGCAGAGATGTCTTCATTGCGAAACACCCGTCCCGGAGAGAGGGTGCGAATCGGGGGGCTATTGGCCTCCATGTGTCGCACCTGTACCGATGAGGTATGCGTACGCAACAACATATCGGGATTGGTTTGCACAAAAAAGGTGTCTTGCATATCCCGAGCAGGATGGTGTTCGGGAAGGTTGAGGGCGGTAAAATTGTGCCAGTCGTCCTCGATTTCTGGTCCGGCTGACAAGGAAAAGCCAAGCTGTGAAAAAATATCGATGACCTGATTGCGCAAAATCGAAATCGGGTGGAGTGAGCCAACGTCTATGGGCTGACCCGGACGTGAAAAATCGATTGTAGATGCGGTCTTACTCGACTTGGTTCCAGATGACTTTTTACTCTCTTCCAGCTTGTTGGTCGCTGCGATTTTGAGAGCGTTCAGCTGCTGTCCAAAGGCCTTTTTTTGATCATTGGGAACCTCCTTAAAGGAAGCAAAAAGCCCTGTTAGGATTCCCTTTTTTCCCAAAAACTTGATCCGAAAATTTTCGATCTCGATGGGGTCATTCGACTGAAAGGCCTCCACTTCGGCGAGATGCGCTTGGATTTGATCGATTAACTGTTCCATAATCTGCTACAAAAATACAGCTTTCGATTCAGTCCGTCTAGACCCTGACAAAAAAAGGGCGAATATATTCTCAATCTTCGTTGTACATTTGTGTTGTGGAAGTCAATATCTTGGACTTGGTGTTTGGCGGGCTTATCATTTATGGGGGCTTTAAGGGCTTTCGTAAAGGAGTCATTGTGGAACTGACCTCTCTGCTTGCTTTGGTGCTGGGGATTTATGGCGCCATCCACTTCTCTGGCTATGTAGCTGACCAACTCGCCAACCATATCGATTGGGACAAACGCTATGTGGATTTGGCCGCTTTTGGGCTGACCTCGATCGGGATTATTTTTGGGGTTTCCCTCCTTGGTAAAATGCTGACATCCCTTGCCAAGTTGGTTCTGCTCAATGGGGTCAATCGGATGTTGGGTTTGCTGTTTGGCGGACTTAAACTCGCTGTCTTTTCGGGCGTGATTCTGATTTTTTTGATGAAAGCCAACGCCCTATTTGGGTTTATCCCCACCGAAATCATCGAACAATCATTGCTTTGTGACTCCCTCCTCGGTCTTGGGGAATGGATTTTTGATTATGTGCCTGAAGGCAAGGCGCAAATCGATGGGCTACTGGAGGGCTAGAATGCGATGCGCTGCACATCGTTTTGGGTAAGCCAGCCAACCGTGCCATTGGCCAATCGCACCTTTACCCATTGCTCAACTTGGTCTTCTACTCTGACCTTGGTGCCTTCATGCAGTTGCACCAAAATCTCAGAACGCAAGTTGGGTTCGGATCGGAAGTCGGTCGTTTGCGCAAAAATAATCGCCTCGGACTGCTGTGCGTCTCGAGCTTGCTTGTCCAACGCCAAACCAAAACTGCTTACACTCAACACCGCCAACAATAGGGAGACAACAAAAAATCGACGTTTTTGCCGAGACTGCCTGCTTTGCAAGTACCCTGCGAAAGCCAAACACGCCAATGCCAATAACCCAATCACCAATCCACTCCATAATGGGAGAGAAAACGAGCCCGAAAGACGATTGATAAACGCATCAAAGGCATTTGGTGGCAACTCTTCAATAACGTCTATGGTCATGTTTTGTGCAAAGCGCAAATTGTGCTGAATGTCCTCATTTGTGGGGTCGAGTAGGTGTGCCTTTTCATAGTTGAGAATACTCGGGGCAATGCGGTTGAGCTTATAGTGGGCGTTGCCCATATTAAAATACAATTCGGAAGAATGCAACCCGAGCTGGACGATGGAATCATAGCCCTCCAGGGCTTGCTCATAACTACCGAGGTTGTAGTTTTTGTTGGCCCGTGAAAATATAGAATCTGGGTTTTGTGCTTGCAATTGCACCACCAGTAAGAACAAAAAAATCATGGGTATTCGCATCTTACAATTGTTTATCGATTTGCGTGATCATTTTGGCAGTGTTGGCATAGTCTTGCTCCATCGCCTTCACAGAAGAAGGGGTATAGCGCGCAAACTCACAGTTTTGGAGCACCGATACAAAGTCATTTACCAAGGGTTCTTCCACGCCGATTTGAGAAAGGATATTTTTGATTTTTTCTTTGCTAAAATCCGCCGTTTCCATTTTGAGTTTGGCTTTGAGGTAGTTGTGCAATGCACGTTCCAGAGCCACATAAAACTCTTCAGAATTGTTGAGGTTTCGTTTGGCTTCAGACAGGTATTTTCGAGCCATGCGATTGGCGGTTCGCATCCGCACCCCCTCTGTATCGCCCAAGTGTTTGCGTTTGCGACGGGCATAGATCGCAAAAAGCAGAAGTAGCCCTAAAGGGGATATCCATAACCCATAAAACATTGTCGAGCCAAAAAATACTGAGGGATTGATCGCAACAAATGAGGTGTCGAGAGCAATGAACTTAAAGGGGGTATCGATCGAAACTGCTGCTGCTGGCGTGGCAGGATTTACCGCTCGGTTGACCGATGGCCCTTCGGTTACATCCACGAGTTGTTCGTCGGATTTTACCGTTTCATAGCGTTTTGTTTTTGGGTTGAAAAAGGAGAATTCAACTGCTGGTATGGGGTATTTGCCCTGATACTGTGGCACAAGGGTATAGCTCTGCGTTACCGAGCCGCTCATCCCACTGAGATTGCTGCGGATATTTTCTTTGGACTCAGGTTCATATTGCTCGATGGCACTTGGCGTTTGCAGCTTTGGTAAGCTAAACAATCGCAAATTGCCACGTCCAGAGATTTTGACTTTTGCTTGTAGGGATTCGTTGGCCTTTAGCTGTTTTTTTGTGGTGGAAAGGTCGATGGAAAAATCCCCAACTGCTCCGCTAAAATTGTCGGGTTGTCCCTCGCTCGGTAAGGGCTTGACATTGATGTTGAGGTTTCCTGCCGAAACGAGTTTGGGTACTTGTGTGTAGATCACCCGTTGGAAAAAGTCACGCTTCCCAGTGGGCACATTCACCGTTACGTCCAAGCTCAAAGGTTTGATTTCCAGTTTGCCTGCACGTTGTGGGTATAGGACAACCTTTCGCCATTCGACCAAGTTGTAACGTTCGCCTTTATAAATTGATGTTGCCACATCGCGATTGGGAATATCCACACTGTAAGACCAAAAGTCATTGTATTTGGGCATATCCACTACGTCCACGTCGGTGGGGTTTACGTTTTGGGCAAAATACAGTTTGTACACAATCGTTATCGGCTCATTGACATAGGGATTTCGTTTGGAAACCTCGGCCACCAAATGCAGCTTTTCATCCACAATATTTTTGGGATCATTGGGGTCTCTCGGAATGGCAACCGCTTCGGTGACGTTAATCGTTACTGGTGTGGTTTTGTAGGTGTTTCCTTCATATTCGATTTGTGCTTGTTCGATGTCATACACCCCTTGTTGAAGAGGCGTTAGAAAATAGGTATAGGTCATTGAATAGGTGCGTTTGCCATTGACAAACACATTGCTCACCGATTGCATCGGTCCCGAAATCACCCGGAAAGAAGAAAATTTTGGCGGTCTAAAATTATCTCCTGGCTTGTCGATCTTAAAGTCAACGCGCAAGCGTTCATTGAGCCCAAGCTGTTTTTTGCTGACAGACACCTCAAAGTTGATCTGCCCCCAGCCAAAAACCGAAAACAACAGCAGTCCAAAAAGCAAGTGCTTCCCATTCATATTACCAGTCTTTTTTGGAATTTGGTTTAACGGGTTTGGCCTTTTTGGCATTGACCTTGTCTTGTACTTTTTTCTCCTCGTTGTTCATCGCCTCAAGCAGGTTTTTAATTTGCTGTGGGGAGAGTTTTGTGGGTTGGGCTTTGGGGTCTTGTTGTTGGTTTTTGGAGTCTTTCTCTTTATCGGACTGATCTTGTTGGTCTTTGTTGTCCCCGTCCTGATCTTGGTCTTTCTTGTCTTTGCTATCGTCTTTTGGAGACTGCTCGTCACTGTCTTTATTGTCCTCGTTTTGTTGATCTTGATTTTGTTGGTCTTGGTTGTCCTTGTTGTCCTGGTTTTGGTCTTGGTTCTGGTTTTCGTTTTCCAACAGCTCTTTGGCCAAGGCATAATTGTACCGTGTTTGGTCGTCTTTGGGGTTGTTCCGCAAGGCCTCTTTATAAGTTTCTACCGCTTTGGCATAGTCTTTTTGATTCATAAACACATTGCCCATATTGTGTAACGCGCTGTGCTTTTCTGCCTTGCTTTGTGCGCTCATCGTGGCAGACTTATAGGCGTTAAAGGCCTCACCATAATAGGATTCATCAAAGAGGGTGTTTCCCAAATTGTGTTGGGCGATAGTGTTTTTAGGTGCATGGGCTAGTGCCTCACGGTATTTTTTCTCTGCTTGGGCATAGGTCTCCGATTTGTGGAGTTCGTTTCCGTCAAAAATCAAATTATCCTCCACTTTCGTCTCGTTTGTTTGGGCAAAACCCATAAGCGCGACAAGCATGCAACCGACAATCAATAGCTGTTGTTTCATTTGTCGTTGAATAAGTTTAGAGATTTGATCCATTTGGTTTTACGATTCAATAAAAATAAATCAAAGCAAATGAAAAACAAACCGATGG